>URNQ01000055.1 GCA_900549245.1 uncultured Collinsella sp. | reverse complement strand
CGTCTGGCGCTCGGCCGGCGTCTCGCGCACAATGCGGCGGACGGCGGGCAAAAAGCCCATGTCGAGCATGCGATCGGCCTCGTCGAGCACCAGCACCTTGACCTCGTTCAGGCGGCAGGCTCCCTGCTCGATCAAGTCGACCAGACGGCCCGGCGTTGCGACCAGGATGTCGCAGCCGTACTTGAGGGCAGCGGTCTGCGGCTTGTAGCTCACGCCGCCCACGACGGTCACGGCAACGTGGCCGGTGACGTCGGCGATCTTGCTCGCGACCTCGTCGATCTGCTGGGCAAGCTCGCGCGTGGGGGTGATGACGAGCATCACAGGGCCACGGCCGTTGCCCTCGGGCTTTTTAGCACCGCGACGGCGGTTGCGGCCGCCGCGCTCACGCACGGGCTTGGGCGGAGCGATGTGCTCCAGATTGTTCATGGTCGGCAGCAAGAAGGCGGCCGTCTTGCCGGTGCCGGTCTGGGCGGCGGCAAGCAGGTCGCGACCCTCGAGCACCACGGGGATGGAGCCGGCCTGAACGGGCGTGGGCGCCGTGTAGCCCAGGTTCTCGATAGCACGAAGTATCTCGTCCGAAAGTCCCAGCTCGTCAAAGGCGGGCAGGCTCTCGGTAGCGGACTCGACGGCCTGGGCAGCATTGGCCTCATCGGCGGCATCGAAGGCAGCCTGGGTCATGGCTTCACGGGCCTCGTCCAGAATCTCGGCGTCGGTGACGTCGGATACAGAATTACGCATATGTTGTTGTTCCTTATCTGCACGCGCTATGAGCACGGCATGCGGCCGCGCGGGCGTGCTTGGTAGTGCGCTAATACATACAAAAACGGGTGCGCACAGAGAGGACGTTGCTCAGCACGCTGGCGATCGCTTTGGCAGCCCTATCACGCGCCGTCCAGACGCAGCAGCTCTAAGCGATGGAGCAGATTCGCCGCCGGTTAGTATACCCGTGCTTCGCATGCCCCCACGTAAACCACAGATGACGAGGTGGGCCTGGCCGATTGTCTCAATCTGTAACAGCTGCGGGACAAAACCGGGTCCTAATTGTTATAGATCAAGACAGAGGGGGATTTCCGTCCAGTCCAAACCAAATCTCTCAGTCTTCCTGCAATTTCGAACATGTGGCCTATAATGTTGCTTTGGTTACGCTATATATTGCGCAGCCATTTAATACGTCGCCCACCGGGGGCCATTAATTCCTATCGCCATATTGGCTAGGAAGCAATCAAAGGAGGTATCCGTGGCAGCAGAGACGCCTTGCTCGGTCCTCTATAACGATATTCGCTCGTTCGGCGGTCTTAAACATCTCGAGATCGCCCGAATGCTCATCAATGGAAACTCTTATCTCGGCAGTACCCTGCTCGAGAAATGCTCTTCCAACCGCTCGTATCTCACCCGTTACATCGTCCATCGCGAGCCTGACCAGTGCGCGCCCGCCATCTACAGCGACTTTACCGTCACCACGCTCAATCTTTCCGCGGCAATCTGCAGCAAGCTCGGCAGCGGCGAGTCCGCCTATCAGGCAATCGCCGAGCACTATCGCGGCCCGGCCGCCAACGAAATGATGTCGGCTCTCGCCAGCTACAAGTTGGACAGCCGCCTATATGCAAATGCCCTCAATCGCATCGACAACTTTGACGGCAATGCCGTGCGCGAGAAAAGCACGCTCTTCTTGATGCTCTTTGTGGCAACGGGTGCACTTGCCGATCCCGTTCAAGGCGTGGCCACCGTCGAGCGCTTTTGCGACAGCAAGACGGGCGGGCACTTTGGCACCACCGAAACTACCGTCGGACGTGGCTTTATGGGCAGCCTGGAGCAGCCACGCACCGTCGCCCCCAACCTCGGTCTGCTCAGGACACATGCCGACAACTGCGTCGACATGCAAATCCATCCCCTCACACGCGATCCGCGCGGCACCGTGATTGGTTCTTTGCCCAAAACCTCGCCCAGCATCACCGATGTGGGCGCCGATGCATCGCGCGAGCATCTTCGCATTTGGCTTGAGGGTGAGCACTGGTACGCCCAGGGCCTTGGATCGACCAACGGCACAGTGCTCGAATCGGGCGCGGGCGACGGCGATATTGTGATTGAGCCGCCACGCGACCAACGCGAGCCCGGCAAGATCTATCCCCCGGTAGAAATCGAAAACAGCGACAGGCTCCATCTGGGTCTCTACACGACATTCCTTGTCATTGTGGACTAGCGCGGACGGCGATCGAAAGACGGTCGCCGTCCGTCTTTCGTCTTCTACCTTCTGCGTCGTAAACGACAATACTCAGCGGCATACGTGGACAGTGCGGTTATCATGGTATTTTACCGATATCCGCACTGCCCACGTATACGCGCGGCAACCCATGCCAGACAAAGGAACGCCATGGATACTACCGATAGCGCCTATGGCGACAAACTCATCCGTCTCGACACGTTCGATACCGCCGTGGCAGTCGACCCCAGTGCCGAGGATGATGCCAAGCGCCGGTTTATGACGCTTATTCTCCAGACGGCATACCGCGACGGCGGCAATATCGGGCACGTGCTGCGCGCAACCAACACGAGCGGCGAGGTCTTTGCCGTCAAGCTGCTCAAGGACAACGCCATCCTTTCCGACCAGACGCCCGACCGCTCCGCCGAGCAATCGGCCGCGCATCTGGCCAACACCGCCGCACTGTTCGAGGAGTACCGTCATCTGTGTACCGTCTCGCACCTGCGCGGATTTCCGCGCGTCTATGGCTACGGATCGTGCGAGAACGACCCGCTCATCCTCATGGAGTGGGTCGAGGGCACCTCGCTCAAGCAGGCGCTGCCCTTGCTTCCGCACGACGCCTCGGGTGGGCTGACCACCCAGATGGTCGCCGCCGTCGGAAACGCCGTGCTTCGCGCGCTCTTGATGACCCAAGGCCTCGTGAATCCGGTCATCCATCGCGACCTGTCGCCTGCCAATATCATGTTCCGCACCACCAGCCGAACGCTCGAGCAGCAGATTGCCGATTGCTCCTTTGACCCCTGCCTCATCGACATGGGCTCCGCGACTATGGCCCTCGGCGACGACACGATCACCCGGCGCGCCGACATCTGGCGCTTTGCCACGACCGCATACGCCGCGCCCGAAATGCTCACGCAGGATATCGAAGGCATCGCGGCCCTTCGCCGCTCGCCCGCGATCGACGTCTATGCGCTTTCGAGCATTCTGTACCAGCTCTACAGCGGTCGCAAACCGTTCGATGTCGAGTCGACGGGTGCCGCGGCGACCGGCTCGTTCTACCTCATAAAGACCAAGACCAAACCGGCGCCGCTCGAGCCGCGCTGCGAGGGCGACAAAGCGCTTGTCCAGATCATCATGAAAGGCATCTCGGTCGAACAGGGCGATCGCCCTACCGAGCAGCAGATGCTCGAGGTGCTCTCGACGTACCTCCCCGCTGCAGAATCTGAGGACCGCGAGGGCGCAGGAGACGAGGCCGCAATTGATATCGATTCTGGCACGCACCTTAAGGTCGACGTCGCCGGCGAGCGCGCGCGAGAGATCCTGGAGCAGGCCCGTCGCGATGCCATGACCCGCCGCCGCCGTGGCCTCGGGAGCTTC
The DNA here is from genome assembly GCA_900549245.1 of uncultured Collinsella sp. GTDB lineage: Bacteria > Actinomycetota > Coriobacteriia > Coriobacteriales > Coriobacteriaceae > Collinsella. The sequence goes on along the minus strand of URNQ01000055.1, from coordinate 5,945 downwards.
ACGGCGGCGTCGTTGCAGCCGTTGCGGGGCTCGGCGTTATCGGGGCAGCAACCCATGGCTTTGGCATCCCCGACTACCTGGACGGCATCCGCGGTTCGCTTGACGACTACACTTGGGATCAGCTGCAGGAGATTTCGCTCAAGATTAAGGCCGCCGAGACCCGTAGCGAGGCACGCGAGATTGCCAAGCGCTATCATCTGCTCGACGATGACGGTCATATCCCCTATCCATGCACCAAGCGCGTGAAGCTCGCCAACGGGCTGGAGGTCGGCGCTCAGCTTGTGGGCATCCGTCACGATGAGCTTCTGGACGGGACGGGCAAGGCCGGACTGACGTTTATGTTCGATGCGGGTATTGCCGAGCGCAACGCTGCGGCTGAACCGCCGAGCGCCGGCTGGGCAGATTGCGAGCTGCGGGAATGGCTCAACGGCGACGGCCTTAAGCTGCTGCCCAACGAGTTGCGCGCACTCATCAAATCCGTCAAAAAGGTCTCGAATAACGTTGGCGCCGCCAGAAGCGCTTCGTGTCTGAGCGAGTTGCCCGCAACCCTTTGGCTGCCCGCCATGGTCGAGCTGTGCGGTACGCAACCGCCCGATTCGTTTGCCGAGGACTATCACTACCTGGCAGACATCTACAACGGCGAGGGCAAGGAGTATCAGCTCTTCCGCGAGCTCAAGGTGAGCCCGTATTCCACGAACGAGACGATGGTCCGCCAGTGGAAGGGCAAGGACACCTGCTGGTGGGAGCGCACGGTGAGCCCTGACACATCGGAGAGTGGAGGCACACTCTATTTGAATCGCGTGGGACACGACGGCGACGTCTTTACGTACGCAACGCCTGCGGAAAAGCCAAACAAGCGAACCTGTGTGATCCCCGGGTTCTGTATCTAGGCGGCGGGCGTCTTGCCGTGACGGGACCCCCTCCCCGGCAATTGTCTCGATCTGTAACACTAGCTCGGCAGATACAGGTCTAGATGTTACAGATCAAGACAAACCCCAACCCCGCGAGACAACATCTCAATCTGTAACAGTAAGGGGTTAAAAACCTCTCTAGATGTTACAGATCAAGACATTTGAGTTGAACGCGGACGGTCTGTCTCGATCTGTAACATCTAGCAGGCAAAACGGTCCCCAGATGTTACAGATTGAGACATTAGACTGGCTACGGTCCGCCGAACTGGCTGTCACCTCGACCAATAATAGAATGTCATACATTTTCATCTCCATTAGACACCCCCAGGGGGTATGGGTGTATAGTATCGGTTGGTTAACATTTCCGACACTACGTCCCAGAAAGGAGAAGCCATGGCTCAAGATAAATTCGATGTGGGTGGCATGACATGCGCCGCCTGTCAGGCGCACGTGGACCGTGCCGTGAGCAAGCTCGACGGCGTCGAGAGCGTCGCGGTCAATCTGCTCGCCGGCTCTATGCTGGTGGACTACGACCCCACGCAGGTCTCCCCCGACGATATCTGCACCGCCGTCGACCGCGCGGGCTACTCGGCCTCGCCCGTCGATGCGGGCGACGGTGCCGACGGCTCAAACGGCAGCACGCAAGTCAGGTCCGGCGCCGCCCACATGGAGTCGCCTACCAAAAAGCTGGAGGCCGCCGCCTCTGCCATGCGCACCCGCCTCATCGTGCGCCTGAAAGCGGGGGGCCCCCCCCCTCTGCCTGGCCCCCCCGCCTCATCGTCTCGATTGTCTTTCTCATCCCGCTGTTCTACATAGGCATGGGGCACATGCTCGGCTGGCCGCTGCCCGGCATTTTCACCGACCATACCCACAGTATGACGCTCGCCCTCACCGAGCTCGTCCTGCTCATCCCCATCGTCTATGTCAACGACGCGTACTTTATCAACGGGTTTAAATCGCTCGCGCACGGCGCGCCCACCATGGACGCCCTTATTGCCGTGGGCGCCACCGCCTCCATCGCCTGGTCGCTCTACGCCATGTCCATCATGGCCGACCAGCTAGCCGCGGGTCAGGTCCACGAAGCCATGATGACGAGCATGGACAACCTGTATTTTGAGAGCGCCGGCACGATCTTGTCGCTCGTCACCGTGGGCAAATACCTCGAGACACGCAGCAAGTCCAAAACCGGCGGCGCCATCGAGGCGCTCATCGACCTGGCGCCCAAGACCGCGACCGTCGTGGCAGAGGACGGCAGCGAAACCACCGTCGACGTCGACAGCATCCTTCCCGGCCAGGTCCTGCGCGTACGCCCCGGAGAGTCCATCCCCGTCGATGGCGTGGTGCTCGAGGGCAGCTCGGTCGTGGACGAGAGCGCGCTCACCGGCGAGTCCATCCCCGTGGAAAAGACCGCCGGCGACACTGTCAACGCGGCCACGGTCAACCGCACGGGCTCGTTTACCTTCCGCGCCACGCGTGTGGGCGCCGACACGTCGCTCGCCAAGATTATCCAGCTCGTCGAGGACGCCAACGCCACCAAGGCGCCCATCGCCCGCATGGCCGACAAGGTCGCCGGCGTGTTCGTGCCCGTGGTGTTTGTAATCTCGGTCGTGACCTTTGTAGTGTGGATGGCACTGACCGGCAGCATGAACGAGGCGCTCACCTCCGCCGTGGCCGTGCTGGTGATCAGCTGCCCGTGCGCACTGGGTCTGGCCACGCCCGTCGCCATTATGGTGGGTACCGGCAAGGGCGCCGAGATGGGCATTCTGTTCAAGAGTGCCGAGGCGCTGGAGAATCTGCGCAGTGTGGGCACCGTGGTGCTCGACAAGACGGGCACGGTCACCCGCGGCAAGCCTGCCGTGACCGATATCGTAGTAGCCACGCGTGCTGACGGCTCGCGCGCCATGAGCGAAAAGGCGCTGCTCAAGCTGGCCGCCGCGTTGGAGCGCTCAAGCGAGCACCCGCTGGCCGAGGCGATTATGGCCGAGTGCGAGGCGCGCGGAATTGTCGCGCGCATGGTCGAGGACTTTGCCGCCGTGCCCGGTCGTGGCGTTACGGCGCGCGAGGGACAAAATGTCATCGCAGCCGGCAACGTGCGTCTGATGGACGAGCTGGGCGTTACCGTGCCCGCGGGCCTTGCCGAACAGCTCGCCGCCGAAGGCAAGACACCGCTGTTCTTTGCCAAGAACAGCGAGCTTGTCGGTACCATCGCCGTGGCTGACGAGGTCAAAGAGACGAGCGCCGAGGCCATCGCCGCGCTGCGTTCGCTCGGCGTCGACGTGCGCATGCTCACCGGCGATAACCGTGTGACGGCCGAAGCAATCGCCCGCCGCGTGGGACTGAACAGCAAGCAGGTCATCGCCGACGTCCTCCCCGCCGACAAGGAGCGCCACATGCGCGAGCTGCAGGATGCGGGCGACAAGGTCGCCATGGTGGGCGACGGCATCAACGACTCCCCCGCCCTGGCGCGCGCCGACGTGGGCCTTGCGATCGGCACCGGCGCCGACATCGCCAAGGAAGGGGCAGATGTGGTGCTCATGCGCAGCGACCTCATGGACGTTGCGCGGGCCATCGAACTTTCGCGTGCCACGATCCGCAACATCAAGCAGGACCTGTTCTGGGCACTGTTCTACAACAGCATCGGCATTCCGCTCGCCGCGGGCGTGTTCTTCCCGCTCACGGGATGGCAACTCTCGCCGATGTTCGGCGCCGCGGCCATGAGCCTGTCGAGCGTGTGCGTCGTAAGCAATGCCCTGCGCCTGAAATCCTTTAAGCCCAAGACGGCGCGCTGAAGCACCCGACCTTGCCCCTCAAACCGTCGCTCGCGTACCCAAGTACGCTTCGCTCCTCTTTCGGGGCAATCTCGGGCACCTCAGCGCACCTTTAAGATGACGCTGTTCACGACTAAACTGTCAGATAATCTCAATCGATAAGGAGTACACCCATGCGATACACAATCAAGACTTCCGGCCTCATGTGCGGCCACTGCGACGCCACCGTCGAGACGGCGTTGCTCAACGTGGCCGGCGTGACCGACGCCGACGCCGATCACGAGACTCAGACCGTCCAGGTGGAGTGCGCCGACACCGTGACCGCCGAGCAGCTCGCCGCCGCTGTCGAGGGCGCCGGCGAGAAGTTCCACGCCCTGTCCGTGACCGCCGCGTAGCAGCTACCAGAAGCATTCGACCCCATCGACCAGAAACGAGGACCCGCCATGATGGCAGACCATAAATCGGTGACCCGCATGCTCAAGACGGCACGCGGTCAGATCGACGGCATCCTGCGGATGGTCGAGGAGGACCGCTACTGCGTCGATATTTCCACGCAGCTCATGGCAACGCAGGCGCTCATTGCGCGCATCAACGCCGACGTGCTCAAGGCGCATATCGAGGGCTGCGTGACTTCGGCAATCGAATCGGGCGACGAAGACCTCAAAGCCGCCAAGCTCGCCGAGATCGAACGCGTCGTCGACAAGCTCTCCAAGTAATTGGGGCATTGGGGACAGACTGCTTTGCACCATCTTGGTGTATCGGGGATAGGTACGTTTGCACCACCTTGGTGCAGATTAACCTGTCCCCCTTGCTCTAAATCGGGTATAAAGGCGAGCAGCATATCGAACGAAAGGCAATTTGCATGAATGACTTTATGAAGGGTCGCAATGGTGCCGATGAACTCACCATCGTGATGGGTTTTGCCGGCATCGTCATCGCGATGATCGGATCGATAGCCCGCATCCAGTGGCTCAGCTGGATCGCCATCGCCGTGATCGTGATTGGCGTGCTGCGCGGCCTGTCCAAAAACATCGATGCGCGTCGCAAGGAAAACGCTGCCTTTGTCACCGCGACCGCGAACGTCCCCGGCTTGGGCAAGTTTGTCGCCAGCTTGGGCGGCGGCGCTGCGGCGGCCGGCACCTCGCGCGCGGCTGGAACGAGCAAGGAAGACTTTGAGCGCGCCAAGCGCACGGCCAAGAAGATGTGGAAGGGTCGCAAGACCACGGCATACCTCAAGTGCCCCAACTGCGGCCAGATGCTCTCCGTCCCCAAGGGCAAGGGCAAGATCCGCGTCACCTGCCCCAAGTGCCACGCTAAGATGGAAACCCGCTCCTAGCGCCCGCACGCGGGACAAATTAATCAGGTTTGTTTGTCCCAAATCTTAAGTATTTGTTCGATAAAAAAGCCGAGGCCTCGTGTTGAGACCTCGGCTTTTTACATGCGGCAACGGAGCTACACCTTTGTCACACCTATGCCACACCGTCGCGGGCGAGCTCCTCGGCCAGCGCCTCGGCCGGCATGGCCATAATCGCGTCGAGCTCGGCGTCCACCTCGGGAATACGCTTTACCTTGAGCTTGCGTACCAGATCACCGCGACACATCACATGTATCGGCTCACGCATAGCGCACAGGTCATCGAGCGGATTCTTGCGCGTCACCAGGATATCGGCGGCCTTGCCGCACTCGATCGCACCGGTCTCGCCGCCCAGCCCCAGGAGCTCGGCATTGACCTGCGTAGCCGTATGCAGCGCAAAGGCGTTGCTCACGCCGACATACTTGGCAAAATAGGCCACCTCACGCCACATGTCGTACTGCGTCACGAACGGGCAGCTCGAATCTGTGCCAAGGCCCACCTTAACGCCAGCTTCCAGCGCCGCACGAGCACTCTCGATAATGCCCGAGCACACGATGTCGCCGTTCTTCTTTTGCGTGTCAGTCGAATGGGTCTTCCCCGGATCGAGCAACACAAACGGCAGCGCCGGGCTGATAGTGCAGGTAACGCTGGGCGCACGTCCCTCGAGCTGCGTGCCCGCGGCGCCACGGTACAGCTCCAGGATCTCGGGCGTCATCGGGGCACCGTGCTCGATCGTGTCGACCCCGGCCTCAAGCGCGGCCTTCACGCCCTCGGTGCTCTCGACATGAGCCATAACCGGCAGGCCCACCTCGTGCGCCGCCTTGCACGCCGCCGCGGCAACCTCCACCGGCATACGCAGCACGCCCGGCTCGCCCTCCACCTCGGCCTCCAACACACCGCCCAGCTGGCAAG
>URNQ01000054.1 GCA_900549245.1 uncultured Collinsella sp. | reverse complement strand
ATTGCGCCCGGCCATGATATCGGCGGGCGTCCCCGCGGCGCCCACGTGTCCGCCGTTAACGCCCGCACCGGGACCCATATCGATCACATAGTCGGCAGCGCGAATTGTATCTTCGTCGTGCTCGACGACGATAACGGTATTACCGATATCGCGCAAGCGCTCGAGCGTCTTGATCAGGCGCTCGTTATCGCGTTGGTGAAGGCCGATCGACGGCTCGTCCAGAATGTACAGAACGCCCATGAGGCCGGCGCCGATCTGCGTTGCCAGGCGAATGCGCTGGGCCTCACCGCCGGAAAGCGTCGCCGAGGCACGATCGAGCGTCAGATAGTCGAGTCCGACGTCGACCAGAAAACGCAGGCGCTCCAGGATCTCCTTGACGATGCGCCCGCCGATAAACCGCTGACGCTCGGTAAGCTCCAGGCCCTCAAAAAACTCGAGCGACTCGCGACACGACAGGCAGCAGACATCGTAAATGGACTTGCCGCCTACGGTGACGGCAAGCATCTCGGGACGCAGGCGAGCACCGTGACAGCTCGAGCATGGCTCTTCGCGAATGTATTTCTCCAAGCGAGCCTTGGTGTTCTCGTTCGTCGTCTCGCTGTAGCGCTCGTACAGGATGTTGCGCACACCCGAGAACTTAGTGTCCCACTGGCTGCGACGCCCATCGAGCTTTTGATAGTCGACCGAAATCTTCGTGTCGCCCATGCCATCCAAAAACGCACGACGCACCCGCGGGGGCAGGTCCTCCCATGGCGTATCGGCACTCACCTTAAAGTGTTTGCAGACCGCAGCAAAAATCTGCGGATAATAGTTGGAGTTGCCGAACAGGCTGCCAAAGACTCCGTCGGCAATCGACTTTGAGGGGTCTTCAATCAGCGCCTCGGCATCGACTGTCTTTTTAAAGCCCAGGCCATCGCACTCGGGACATGCACCATAGGGCGCGTTGAACGAGAAATCGCGCGGCTGCAGGTCGTCGATGGAATGCCCGTGCTCCGGGCACGCCAGTGCCAGCGAATACTCCAGCAGCTCGCCCTCGGTTCCCTCGGGAGCGTCGCGGTCGGGCAGCATGTACACGTTCACGTTACCGTGCGCCAGTGCCGTCGCCTGCTCAACGGACTCGGCGATGCGACCCAGGGAGTTCTGTCGAATCACGATACGGTCGACCACGACCTCAATGTCGTGTTTGAACTTCTTGTCCAGGTCGATAGGGTCGTCAAGCGAGCGCACCTCGCCGTCGACGCGCACGCGGCTAAAGCCCTCCGCACGCAGGTCCTCAAACAGCTTGGCATATTCGCCTTTGCGTCCACGAACCACTGGCGCCAACACAAACGCGCGACGGCCCTCCCCCGCCGCCAGCACCTTATCGGCGACCTGATCGGTCGTCTGACGTTCAATGACACGACCGCACTCAGGACAGTGCGGCGTTCCCACGCGAGCAAACAGCAGGCGCAGATAGTCGTAAATCTCGGTTACGGTGCCCACCGTGGAGCGTGGGTTTTTGGACGTCGTCTTCTGATCGATCGACACAGCCGGCGACAGGCCGTCAATCGAGTCCAGATCGGGCTTGTCCATCTGGCCCAAAAACTGACGCGCATAGCTCGAAAGGCTCTCGACGTAACGGCGCTGGCCCTCGGCATAGATGGTATCGAACGCCAGCGAGCTCTTGCCCGATCCGGAAAGACCGGTTATGACCACGAGCTGGTCACGCGGAATGGAAACATCGATATCGCGCAGGTTATGCTCGCGCGCGCCGCGAATAACGATAGAAGAATCAGACATGGAAGCTCCTTGCCTCCTACAACTTCAAATCACACTGACGATGAGTTTAGCGCACTCGACGCGCACAGATGTTCGTAATACAAGATTCGCAGACCTTTTGCGTTGCCTGACGCCGCAGACTGCACGCTCGGACCGTACTTTCGAATACCGTCGATCACCTACCACGCATCATGAATGACTCCCGCTCGCAAACGAGGGTACAATGACGCTCGTGTCACATCGTGGGATCCTGGTCCCAATATCATTCATAAGGAGTCTTACATGGGTTGCGAGCACGCACAGGCAGCCGGCGGGCAAACGTCGCCGTCGCAATTTGAGGAGAATACGCTGTCCGAGGTCAAGCGCGTTATCGCCGTGCTTTCCGGTAAGGGCGGCGTCGGCAAGTCATTCGTCACCGGCGCCATCGCCACGGAGCTTTCCCGCCACGGTCACAAGGTCGGCGTCCTCGATGCCGATATTACCGGCCCCTCTATCCCTAAGATGTTCGGCATGAGCGGACGTCACGTCCATGCCCTCGGCAACCTTATGCTGCCCGAAATCTCCGAGCACGGCGTTAAGGTTATGAGCTCTAACCTGCTGCTCCAAAACGAAACCGACCCCGTCCTCTGGCGCGGTCCGGTCATCGCGGGTGCCATCAGGCAGTTCTGGAGCGAAACCTCATGGGGCCCCATCGACTACCTGCTGGTCGACATGCCTCCGGGAACGGGCGACGTCGCCCTCACCGTCTTCCAGTCGCTGCCCGTCGATGGCATCGTCATCGTCACGAGCCCGCAGGATCTGGTCTCGATGATCGTCGCCAAGGCGGTCAACATGGCCGAGAAGATGAACGTCCCCATTCTGGGAATCGTCGAAAACATGAGCTATATCGAGTGCCCCGATTGCGGCAAGAAGATCGAGGTCTTTGGCAAGAGCAAGCTCCCCGAGGTCGCCGAGCGTTACAACCTCGACATCTTGGGTCAGCTTCCCATCAATCCGTCACTCGCCGAGGCCTGCGATAAGGGCGAGGTTGAGACCGCGCTGCCCGATGGCATGCTGCCCAAGGCCGTCTCTGCCGTCGAGGCCATCGCCCCGCACGAGACCGCCGAGGCCTAAGTGAACACAAACGCCTCCTATGACGTCTTGGTAATCGGCAGCGGGGCCTCGGGTCTCGCCGCCGCCATTACTGCCGCACGCGCAGGCAAAAGCGCCTGCATCGTTGAGCGCGATGTTGCTTGCGGCCTTAAGCTCCTTGCGACCGGCAACGGCCGCTGCAACCTTTCCAACGAATCAATTGATTTTCAGCGGTACAACCACCCCGCATTCGTCGAATCCGTCATGGGTCCCCAGCCTGAGCGAGAGCTCGGCAGTTTCTTCTCCTCGCTGGGCATCATGACGACCTCCGAGGAGGGCCGGCTGTATCCGCGCTCCCTTCGTGCCGAATCGGTGCGCGATGCGCTTCTCAACGCTTGCAATCACCTGGGTATCACCTTGATCTGTGGAGCAAACGTTGCTTCGGCATTCAAAGCTCCCGAGGGCTGGGCACTCCAAATAGACCGTCCCGCGCGAGCACCCAAGGCAAAAAAGCACGACGACCGAAAATCGGAACTCCGCTCGCTTCGGAAGGCGCTCGCCGACACCCCTCGCAAGATCGAGACGCTGCAGGCAAAGGCCGTAATTATCGCTACGGGCGGCAGCCCTGCCGACATCGCGAAGACGTTCAATCTTTCCCTCACACCGCAGCGCCCCGTCCTCTGCCCCGTGTCGGCATCGGTCTTCGGCGACCAGACTGCGCTCAAGACGCTGGATGGCCTGCGCGTCCGCGCCCGTTTGACGCTCACCCGCAATCACGAGGAGCTCTGGCGCGAAGACGGCGAAGTGCTCTTCCGAACCTTTGGCATCTCGGGCGTTGCCGCCTTTAACCTCTCCCGTCGCGTCCAGCGCGGCGACACGATTCTGCTCGACGTTTTCCCCGACCTCTCCAAAGACGAATTGCTCGATATGCTCAACCAGCGAGTTGAGTTGCTCGGCGGCTTTTCACCCCGCGACCCCCGCTGGCTCGACGGCATGCTCGCCCCGCAGTTCTCTCACGTTGTCTGCACCGCATTCGAACAGTGCCACCCCGGGTCGCACGACGTCATCCATCTGGTCTCAATCCTCAAGCACTTTAAGCTGCTCGTCGAGGGAACGACAGAGGAGCGTTCGGCCCAGGTCACGCGCGGCGGTGTGCCCATCGAGAGCGTCTCAGCTCCCGATCTCTGCGTGAGCAACGCGGCAGGCACCCCACTTTACATCTGTGGCGAGGCGCTCGACATCGATGCCGATTGCGGTGGTTTCAACCTTGCGTGGGCTTGGATCTCGGGTATTCGCGCTGCAAGCAGCCTATAGCCGCGCAGTCTATAATCAAAACGCATTCGGGCCGTCTGGGACACCGGGCGGCCTCTTTCTTGCATCTAAGGAGACCTCGATGATCGAAATCACCCAAGTCCACGCGTCACTCGATGAGGCCGGCGATGAAAAAGCTTGCCTCATCGTTGGCAAGCGAGTCGTCAAACGCGTCCTACGTTGCAAAGACTCCGAGATCAAGTCCATCGAGCTCCACCGCAAGTCCATCGATGCCCGCAAAAAACGAGACGTTCATTTCATCCTGAGCTTTCGTGTTGAGCTGACGAGCCCAGACATCGAGCAGACAGTGCTCGGCAGCGTGGCCGAGCACGACCGTTCACGCGTGCGCACGATAGACGACAATGAGCCTTCATTCCCCTCCCCCGTTTCCGGCGCACCCAAAGAGCGCCCTGTCGTCGTCGGTGCCGGATGCGCTGGCCTTTTCGCCGCACTCACCCTTGCCGAAGCGGGTCTGAAGCCCTTGCTTATCGAACGGGGCGACCCGGCGCTTCGCCGCTCGCAGGCAATCGACCTCTTCCTGAAGGAGCGTATCCTCGACCCCGAAAGCAATATCCAATTTGGCCTAGGCGGCGCAGGGACCTTCTCGGACGGCAAGCTCAACACGGGAACCAAGAATCCCGCCCATCGACTGATTCTTGAGACCTTCGTCGAAGCGGGCTCACCTCGCGACATCCTGTGGGACGCCAAGCCGCACATTGGCTCCGACATCCTCCCCACCGTCGTCACCAACATTTCTCAGCGCATCGAGCAGCTCGGTGGAACCGTCCGTTATCGAACAAAGCTCGTCAATATTCGAACCGATGGATCTGGCGCCATCACCGGCGTAGATGTCCAACCGCCCCAAGAAACCGCAAGCGAGACAATCGCCACAAAGCGCCTCATTCTCGCCTGCGGCCATTCCGCCCGCGACGTATTCGAGCTTCTCAAGGAACATAACGTTGCCCTCGCGCAAAAGACCTTTGCCATGGGTGTGCGCATCGAGCATCCACAGCGCGACATCGACCGTGCCCAATATGGCCCTTCGGCGGGGCACCCGGCACTCGGAGCAGCCCCCTACAAGCTTGTCGCCCATCTCCCCAACGACCGCAGCGTGTTCTCGTTTTGCATGTGCCCCGGCGGACAGGTTGTCGCGGCTTCTTCCGAGCAGGGCCATCTGTGCGTCAACGGCGCCAGCCTCAATGCCCGCGACGGGCACAACGCGAATGCCGCCCTACTCGTTAACGTCACACCTGACGACCTTCCCGGCGATGACCCGCTCGCAGGCATTGAACTCCAGCGCGCCTGCGAGCGAGCCGCCTATCGCCTGGGCGGCTCCAACTGGAACGCGCCGGCTCAGCTCGTCGGAGATTTCCTTGCTAGACGCGCCAGCACGGCACCCGGAAAGGTAAAACCAACCTATCCACTTGGCGTGACCTGGACGGCGATCGACGATGCCCTCCCGCAGCATATCGTCGAATCGCTTCGTTTGGGAATCCCCCTGCTCGGCAAGAAACTGCGTGGCTACGACCGCCCCGATGCGGTTCTCACTGGCGTGGAGACGCGTTCGAGCTCCCCGGTCACTATCACCCGCGATCGAACATGCCACGCCGCGTCGACTCCGGGCCTTTACCCTTGCGGCGAGGGTGCCGGATATGCCGGCGGCATCATGAGTGCCGCCACCGACGGCATCCGTTGCGCTGAGGCACTGATAGCAGACCTCTAGTGCACGAACTCCCGCGTCCGAATGACACAGGCCCCGAGCTCCACAGGGAACTCGGGGCCTGTTCGCTACTTCCTGAATCGTGAACCCTGGCGTTTTCTGCCCGAAGCAAAGGTAGAGCCCTTGCGAGCCTGCGAACGCAAACGCTCGATCGTTTCGTCCTCAGATGCGCCCTCAAGCATCGCTCGAATCTGAACGACGGCATCGCGCAGACGTGCCGCCTCCTCAAAGTCCATGGCGGCGGAAGCGTTACGCATGTCTTCCTCCATAGTCTCGACAATCCGCACGAGCTCGTCATGCGGTAGCCCTTCCAGCTGCTCGGCAAGCGTCTGCTCGGGTGCCACCGTCTCCGGCACGGCGCCCTCACCGTTTTCGCCGGGTGTATAGAACGCACCGTGACCCAGCGAATCGCCTCTCGAGCGTCCCTTCGAGCCCACAGTCTTTTCGGCCTCGGCAATAAAGCTCGAAATGTCGTTGATAGCCTTGCGGACCGTCTTGGGCACAATGCCATGTTCTTCGTTATATGCCATCTGAATCTCGCGACGGCGCTGCGTCTCCTCGATGGCCTCTTTCATCGAATCGGTCACAACGTCCGCATACATGATGACTTCGCCATCGGCGTTACGGGCCGCGCGTCCAATCGTCTGAATCAGCGAACGGCGGTTGCGCAAGAAGCCTTCCTTATCGGCATCGAGAATTGCCACCAGTGAGACCTCGGGAAGGTCTAGGCCCTCGCGGAGCAGGTTGATGCCAACGAGAACATCGATCTTGCCCTCGCGCAGCGTTCGCAGGATCTCGACACGATCCATTGTCGCTGTATCAGAGTGCATGTAATTGACCTTAATGCCCGCATCAAGCAGATGGTCGGTCAGGTCCTCGGCCATGCGCTTGGTGAGCGTGGTCACCAGCACGCGCTCCTTGCGGGCAACGCGCTCGCGAATCTCGTCCTCAAGATCGTCAATCTGCCCACGAACCGGACGCACATCGATCTTGGGGTCGAGCAGTCCGGTCGGACGAATGATCTGCTCAACGTCGTTCTGGCTAACCCGCAGCTCATAGTCGCCCGGCGTGGCCGAAACGTAGATGAACTGGGGAATCCTCGCCTCAAACTCATCGAAACGAAGCGGGCGGTTATCGAGTGCCGAAGGCAGACGAAAACCATGCTCCACCAGCGTTACCTTACGCGAGCGGTCGCCTTCGTGCATGCCGCGGATCTGCGGCACCGTTACATGGCTCTCGTCGATGATGCAGAGCATGTCCTTAGGAAAGTAATCGATCAGGGTAAACGGCGGCTCGCCCGGTTTTCGACCGTCCAGATGACGCGAGTAGTTCTCGATACCGTTACAAAAACCCATGGTCTCGAGCATCTCGAGATCATAGTCGGTGCGCTGCTGCAGACGCTGTGCCTCGAGCAGCTTATCAGTCGCCTTGAGCTCGGCCACACGCTTCTCGCACTCTTCGCTGATTGATTTCAGAGCCGCTTTGACCTTAGGCTTCTCAGTCACGTAGTGCGAGGCCGGCCACACGGGAATGGCCTCATACTCACGCAGCATCTCGCCGGTGACCTCGTCAATCTCGGCAATCAGCTCGACCTCGTCGCCAAAGAACTCAAACCGCAACGGGTGCTCGGCATAGGGCGGATACACGTCGACGACATCGCCGCGCACGCGGAAGGTGCCACGTGCCAAATCATAGTCATTGCGATCGTACTGGATATCGATAAGCGCATGGATAAAGTCATCGCGCTCGAGCGGCACCTTCTTGTCGACGTTCGGAGCTAGGCCCGCATAGTCCTCGGGAGAACCGATGCCATAGATACACGAGACCGATGCGACGACGATCACATCGCGTCGAGATAGCAGCGATGCGGTCGCCTGATGTCGCAGCATCTCGACCTCTTCGTTAATCGAGGAATCCTTCTCGATATACGTATCACTCTGCGGTACATATGCCTCGGGCTGATAATAGTCGTAGTACGAGACAAAGTAGACCACGGCGTTGTTGGGAAAGAATTCTTTGAGCTCGCTCGCAAGCTGGGCGGCGAGGGTTTTGTTGGGGGCCATGACCAGCGTCGGCTTCCCCAGGGCCTCAATAGTCTTAGCCATCGTGAAGGTCTTGCCCGAACCAGTCACGCCCAGCAAAACCTGATAGCGATCTCCGTCCCTCACGCCCTGCACAAGCGACTCAATGGCCTTAGGCTGGGAACCAGCGGGCTCGTATGGAGACACGACCTCAAACGGCACCTCAGAGCCCTCAACGCCAAAACGTTTGAGCTCTCCTCCAACACGCTCAACTTCAAATTCCGCCATGGATACTCCTAACTCATATATCTGCAGTATACGCAGGCGGCAGGCATAGTCCTATACGAACCGATCGGGATAGAGGGTCTTGTAGCGAACCCAGGCATTATTGACACGAATCAGATACGCCTGCGTCTCGGGAAAGGTGATTGCATTATGAAGCGAGGTGCTCTGCTGCGCCCATCCGTCGACATTGCCCATGCCGGCGTTATAGGCGGCAATGGCACTGTCAGTCGATCCGTTAAAATACGTTAGAAGATACGAAAGATACGCACAGCCAAACTCGATGTTCGTAGCCGGATCGTTAAGGTTGTCGGCCGAATACTCGCCACCATCGACAAGACCCTTGGCAATCATATCCTGGGCAGTCTCGGGCATCAGCTGCATCAATCCCTGAGCACCCTGATTCGATTCGGCCTCGGGATCCCAATTCGATTCCGACTTAATGACAGCGCACACCAGATACGGATCCAGGTTATGCGAAATACTGGATTGCTTTACATATGCCTCGTAGTCAATGGGATACAGCGGCTTAAAGAAAGCCGCAGGAGCACACGAATAAACGAATGAGATAAGGCCGAAGGCAAAAACGGCAGCCAGCGGTATAAGGCGATACCACGCAAAGAAACGCGTCTTAGGCATCGGCATCCTCCTTATTCGCAGTGTCTATAAACCCATGGCATGCAAGCCATGAATCAAGCTGCTCAAAGAGCGAATTATCGCCTGCGGAATTATCAATCACCGTTGTAGCAAGATTGCACAGCGCAGACTCATCGGGCTGGCAAGCAGAACGGGCATCGAAATCAGATGGCTCCATGCCACGCTGAATAGCACGCCCGCGACGAACTGACAAAGGGGCGCTGATGACCAGAATTTCATCAGCCAAGCCAAATGCATCCTCAAAACCAGTCGGAGCAGAAACCTCGACCACCGCAAAGGGATAACGGGGAGATGAAACCGTACAACAAACCGGATCGAGAATCCTAAGCGAAAGCTGTTCAATCAGAACGGGATGTACAATGCCATTGAGCCGTGCGACCGAATCAGGAGAAGCGAAAGCTCGAGAAGCGAGGATGCTGCGGCGAATGCCACCATCCTCATCCAAAATGTCCCAACCAAATTCATCCGCAAGAGCATTGACGATATCAGAGCCCGGGACATACAGCGATTTTGCAAGCTCATCCAGATCGATAAGCATAGCGCCACGAGATTCGAAATAGCGGCAGGCAGTCGACTTACCCGAAGCAATATTGCCCAAGACAAATACGGTAAACATCAAGCCCTCCCTAACGCCAATGCGAGTAATTATCGCTCAAATACACTAGAAGGACTCAAAATACAGCCAAACAGTAAGAGCGCATACGGGGGAGCTAGGTCCCAAAACACAACGTGTATATAACGCAAAAAAGGGGGAGGCCGCGAGGCC
>URNQ01000053.1 GCA_900549245.1 uncultured Collinsella sp. | reverse complement strand
CGACACGCATAAAAAGCCTCCCATTTCTCATGTCCAAGAAATGGGAGGCAGTTCAGTGTTCAGGGTGGGATGGGCTTTCCGGATGAGTGGTGATTCGGAAACTTTATCCCGGAATTTGCCTTTGGAATGGGATGCGGTTTCCCGTTGAGGGGCTCTGTGGAAACTGCATCCCAGTATTCGGTCGAGAAACGGGATGCGGTTTCCCAACGGGGCCGCAAGCGGAAACCGCATTCCACTCCGGACGCGAATTCTGGGGCACGGCTTGCTGAGGGTTATGGGCTGCGAGCGATATGCGGCAGCATAAAACTCAAATAGGAGGGGTTAAAAATAAATGGTACATCCAGCAGTTAATTTTAATGTGGGGGGGGGTATGATTCTTTTGGTTGCGCATAATATCAAACCCTCTATTAATGAATTGCGTAGGGGTTAGTCACAGATATTGGATAAAACAGTCTAATTTGGGGATAAATGACCGCTTACGCCAAAATAAGTAGCATTTAGCGACAAAACATTGAAAAATATGTAGCACATCGCTATGTTTTTATTACGAAAAGATTCCAAATGGCTTATTTCGGACTCACTTTTCAATCGCCTTGCGGTTCCTGTTGAAACTTGCTGACCTTTGGAGGGGTCGAATAAGGCCTCGATGGGGATGAATTAATCATTATGGCGGCGCGCGGAGTCAAACATTTTATTGCACTTCTTTGCAGTCTGGCGCTTGCGCTTGTCATAGCCCTTGCCGTTGTTTCTTTTGCTCCCCGCGCATTTGGATACACGCCTTTTGCAGTGCTTTCGGGCTCTATGGAACCCGAGCTCCCCGTCGGCTCCATGGTGTTTGTTCACCAGGTTGATCCAACGGATATTGTCGTGGGTGACAATGCAACTTTTTACCGATCGGACGGTGCCGTGGTGACTCACCAGGTGTACGAGGTCGACCCCGTGGCGCAGACGATCAGCACGCAGGGAATCGCAAACAAAAATGCAGATGGAACCATCATGCACGACGCCGAGCAGACGCCTTTTTCACGCGTGATCGGTGTCGTTTCTTTTTGTGTCCCTTACCTGGGCTTCGTTAACGCATATTGCACGACGATGCCCGGTTTGCTTGTTGTGGTGGCCGTTCTGGCGCTGCTGGTCGCGGCGTCGATTGTGCTCGATCGGATGGTTCCCGACGAGCCTGCGGGCAAGCATGCCCGCGCGCATGCGAGGGAGCGGCGTTCATAGCGGCAGGGGAGAGGTGTCGGCAACGGCAAGGGCCGTTGCCGGGGAAGTCGATTTTCGAAAGGAAGAGAACGATGGAAAACAAGAAGAAAAAACGCTACGGCATCGTTGCCGCCTTGCTGCTGCTGGTACTGGCTGCCGGCATTGGCACCTACGCCTGGCTGTCGGCGACCCAAACCAAGGTGAACGAGTTCACGGTTGGCAGCATCGACAAGCCCGAAGTGAAGCCCGACCCTGATCATCCGGACAAGCCCGGCACTGATCCCACGAACCCCTCAGTGGATGGTTATCTGTTCGAGACCAACTGGACCAATAAATCCAAGATGATTCCCGACACCGACATCAATAAGAACCCCAACGTCGGTATCGGCAAGGATTCCGATAGCTCCTATGTGTTCATCTATGTGAAGAACGCCATTGTGAAGACAGACGCCACTGACGCGCTTGCCAAGACCCCGTACTTCGAGCTTAACGCTAACTGGAAGCCGGTTGCCGCTGATCAGGTGACTACAAACGCCGATGGCAAGTACGTGAGCGGTCTGTTCATGTATACCGCTGGTAACACCGACACCCCTGCCAAGCTTGCTCCTACTCCAAAGACTGAGACTGCCGAGGCAAAGGCTGCCTACACCGGTGAGCTGTTCAGCATCGTGCATATCCCGGCTGCCATGAACAGCACGGATGTCGTCACCGATCCCGCTATGAAGGTCTCCTGCTACATCTTCGGCGCTGACCAGGGTGGTGCCGATAACGCCATCGCGCAGGCCAAGGAATGGGCTAAGGCTCAGGCTCAGGCTTAATCCCCCCTCCACTGAGATCCCGGCCCGCTCCCCATCCCCATTTTCGGGTCGGGATCTCGGTCCCCCTTTGATCGACGATTGGCGAACGTAATGCTCAACAATCTTTCCGACAATCAGAAACGCACCTTGGCGCTTGCCGCGATGGCGCTGTTGGCCCTGGCGTGCCTGTGTGGCACGCTGGCTTTTACCGTTGATATGGTTCCGGCGAACAACGTCCTATCGTTTGGCAGCGTGAAGGTACGAGTCTGCGAATACACCCTAAACGAGCAGGGCGAGGAGATTCCGTTTGAGGCCAACGAGCACGGGGACTATCCCGACACCAAGGCCAGTGGCTCTGACATCAGCCGTATTGTGCGCGTGGAGAACGCCGGCGCGCAGCCTGAGTACGTTCGCGCTCGTCTGCGCATGACGTCGGTGGCACCCGACGGTTCGAGTGCGGACGCCTCGGGCAACGTTGCCTTTCACGTGAACGCGGGCGAGGGGTCCCCGTGGATCGATGGCGGCGATGGGTGGTACTACTACCGCGGATTGGCTGGGCGTGGCGGCATGCTCGACCCCGGCACCATGACGGAAAGTCTCATGGATTCGCTGCGCTTTGTGGGCGACTACCACGATGCCGCGCGCGACGGTTCGTTCAGGCTCGATATCGACGTTCAGGCCGTGCAGGCCAAAAATCAGCAGGCAAACGATACCGTCCTCGACGTGCTCGACGTCGCGGGCTGGCCGGAGGCGAACTAGCCCATGGAGATTAAGAACATGAACCGAGGCGTGCTCGGCAGGCTGATCGCTGTGGTGGCAATCGCCCTTTGCTGCGTTGTAGCGCTGCCGGCGGCAGCGTATGCCGAGGATGTGCCCGAGGACAAGACCGAATTCCATATCACAAACAGGAACGACTTCCTGGCGTGTGTCGCGCTGTCGCGACAGCGCGACACGTCGCAGTGGCGCGTCTATCTCGATAACGATATCGTTCTTAACGATGATGATATGAATGCCATTGTTGCGGATACGGTCAAGCACCTCTCCTTTGGCAACAAAGAACATCCCTTTAAGGGCGTCTTTGACGGTCAAAACCATACCGTGAAGGGCCTGAACTACGAGAATAAGGTCTTGGATCCCGAGCGCGATACGGGCTTTTTTGCCGAGACCGATGGCGCCACCATCAAGAACTTCCTGGTCAAGGATGCCAACATTTGGGCTGACTTCCGCGGCGGCATTATCGTGGGCAGGGCGATCAACACCCACTTCGAAAACGTTATGGTCATGGAGAGCACCCTGCACGTTACGTGTGCCAACAACATGCTCAATGTGATTACTAATGCGGGCTTTGAGGGAGGCCTGATTGCCGGCGAGCTCGACGGCTGCACCCTCTACAACTGCGAGGTCCGTGGCGGCCGCGCCGTCAACAACACGACCTCGGGCGTACAAGCAATCGGCGGCGAGGGCCTGTATATGGCGGCGTTTGCCGGCTACGTCAAGAACTCGACCATCGAGTACTGCCGCGTTACGCCTACGCGCAAAGAGAATGGCTCGATTGCCGAGAAGGGCATGACCGACGTCACCAATAAATACGATGTGGCCGTTGGCGCCCTGGGCGGCAACAACGTGTACGCTTCGGGCTTCGTCGGCTGCATGGCAGAAGGCGCTAAAGTCATTGACTGCTTTTCAACGGCGAAATGCTATAGCTATGCTGCTTCTTACGTGGGCGTTGTCTCCGTAACGCGCGCTTGGACGGGCGGTCTTGCAGGCCGCATCTTGTCTAAGAGCGGTAACGAGATCGCTCGCAGCCATTTCGCCGGCGATTTGAGCTCGCGCCAGTACAACCCCATCGCCGTGATCCCCATTATTCAAAACGACGTGAACCTGGGCGGTATTGCTGCACGCGCTAATGCGGGTGATGCGACTATCACTGATTGCTACTTCAAGCCCAGCGTCAGCCTATCCGGGTTTAGTCAGGGTGCGGCAGCCAAGAAGAAGATTTACGCCCTTGCTGGTGATGGCACGGTATCCGGTGCCGGATTCGGTCCCTGGGACGACGAACGCTACGTCACACGTGAGCTGTGGGAGCAGCATGATTACGACTTCTGTGCCGGCACCATGCGCTCGACTGCCAATGACCTGCTCTTGGGGGTCGAGCATGCAAACGAATGGGCGATGGACTACAAACTGAATATCCCCGTACACGGCGAAAGCGTGAAGACGACGACCGACTTCCCCGGCGCGGGTACGGCAACCGTTCTGGCAACCATGTTGGGAAAAGATCAATCTACCAGCGATCCGTACACCTTTGCCGTGAGCGCCGTGCTGGCGGGAACGGCCCAGGGCTTGGCCAAGGGCGATACGTCGGTAACGTTTAAGCAGGATACCTCGGCGAAGCCCGCAGGCCTGACCGAGGCTAACGGTGGCTACCGCTTTATGGGCTGGTTCCGCGAGCCCGATGTGCGTGTGAACCGAATTGGACAAGACAACAGCTGGTTTGACGGCAAGACCGATGCCGATGCTGTGGCTGCTGGCAAGCAGGTCCAGAAGAACGAGGAGTACGACAAAACGTCGACCTATTATACTGCCGACAACGGCAAGGATCATGACGCGAGTGAGGGCTTCAAGGGCAATGACCTCTTTATCGCTTCATACGAGGCGCAGGTGCTGTTCTACAACGTAAATGGTGAGACGCTCAATTGGGAAGACGGCAAAGCGCATGATAAGTCGACGGACTGGTACCGCTATGGCGTCGGCCTGACGCCAGCTGCCCCCGCGGATCGCGGCAGCTTGTCGACAACCGCGACGTTTATTGGATGGACCACGCAGCCGAACGTCGATAAGAGTATGAATGGCGCCTATGCCGCCATCACCTCGACTGAGTTAGCCGATCTTAAAAATCAGGGAGCTTTTTATCCTGCGGGTAGCGAGATCACTGTTGTCCGTCCTACCGACTTCTATCCGGTGTACAGCGACTACGTCTCGAACATCATGACGGTGTTCGAAGGCAATGAGCAGGATGAACTCGGTGATGTGACCCAGCGCGTTGGCGTGGGTAATACTCATGTGGACGTGCGGCCGGGCGAGAATGGAACGAGCTCCTATACCGTGCAGGTACGAGATAAGGACAATAAACCTCTGTCCGAGGACGGCAAGCTGCCCGATGGCTATCGCTTCTTGGGTTGGTATGAAAACAAGGGGACCGAGGATGCCCCGCTCGAGGTGCGCGTAAGCCGCTACCCCAGCTACACACTCCCCGCCGATGTCGATCTAACTGTGCCACATACCTACATCGCCCGCTTTGAGTACCGGGTGGACTATTACGTCTGCGCGTACGCGAACGATGAATACACGAAGTCGGAACTCCTTTGCTCTGTATGGAACGAGTACAAAACACCGTTTAACGATCAGGTCGGCACAAGTTATGTTCGAGAGAACGTGGTTCACTGGGGTTCCGAGCACGTTAATCATGGCGATAAGAATGCCTATAAGGGCGAGTGCGCAGAGGGATACTACGACAGCAATACGCCAATCGTGGCCCCCATGAGCGCATATTCGCATAACGTGAGAAACGATACGGGGGCGGATACCCTAAAGAATGTCCTTGTGGATACAGATTTCCCAGGTTCTGGAACGTTTGACGAGGAAAAGGTTATTAATGCGTTGCAGTACACGTTTAAGCCATCTAGCGATCGTTATAGCTTGAGGTTTTGGACACTCGAGAGAATTGGCGGTCGATGGACGTATCTCAATAATCCCGTAACGGCTTCAATCAATTACACTTCGAAATACCGCATGCGTGCGATGGTGACAACGCGTGTCGATTTTTATAAGAAAGATGGCACGGTCTACAAGGAAACGACGCGTCGCTACGAGAGCAATTTGCTCCAAAAGAAGAATGACAATGAGGAGGACCCCAAGTACACGTACAAGTACCCATTCATCCATACAGATGAAACGGTTAAAAACAATTCCGGCGGGGACAGCGACCAGATTGAAGATCCTGATCTGACCCTCGAGTCTTCTCCGACCGATGCGGAGATGGCGGTGCCAGGCTATAAGTTCCTGGGCTGGATCTCTACGGCTGAGGTCCCGAAGCCTACTCCCGAGAAGCCTTCTCCCGTCTGGAACTATATCTATGATGTTGCCGACGACTCCTATGTGACGAGCGATCCGGAAAAGGCGAAGCCATACTTGGTGACGGATGAATCCAAGGTCACCCAGTGGCAGGATGCCTATCCGGTGTACGCAAAGTACAACGTCAACTACACTACCAATCTGCACCGCGCCGGTTTTGACGGCACTTCTGAAGTCAACGTGCCCAAGTACGACATCGTTCCCGTTATCAATGCGGGCGCTGGCCCCGCCACGGCAACGGTGACCCCTGACGTCACGATGCCGGTTTATAAAGCAGGCGGTAAGCTGTATGAGTTGCAGAAGGTTGAGATCGAGCTTCCGAATGGCGAGATCAAGACGCTTCCCTACGATGTGGAGCATGGTACTTGCTCTTATCCGGTGGAACCTGGCGGAGCCTATACATTCGTGGCGTACTATTCGCCGTTGGCGGTCGTGTACCATCTCAATGCCAAAGATGTGGACGGCAAAGTTGCCCAGAAAGGCGATACGCTCGGCAACCTTGATGGCGGCATCCCGAAGCCCACTTATGACGTCCGCACTATCGATGGGGATACAGGTAAGTTCAACGTCTTCGTGGGCTGGACGGAAGCCCAGCCGGCACCTGGCAAGGGCTATGTCGCTTGGTCGGAGGGCATCCGTATGGTGAGTGCCTCTACCGTGGTCAAGGCCCCCATGGAGCTGTACCCGGTCTACCGTCCCAGCCTGGTTACCGTTCAATCGAACATCGACTTAAATCTCGCGAATCCTGCTCTTGTCCGCGGTCTCGGCCGTACTGATTCCGGCGACCAGATTTCTCTTGAGGTCAAGGCTGTCAAGGAGGTTTCGGGCATTGACGGCACCAAGTACGACTTTGTCGGCTGGTCGCGCGACTACGAACCCGATGGCAAATACACCCTGTTGACCGATGACGAGAAGTATCCCCTCGAGGGCGGCGAGCCCTTTGAGAGCGTGACCTACACCGCGGTGTACAAGAAGACGCCGCTTAAAGTGCGCTATCACGACACCGATGGCAAGGTCATCTACACCGCTACGGTAGACCCGAACGATACGGGGGATCTGCGTGGCCAGGATGGCAATGCCGGCTTTGTTCAGACAGTTAAGGTGCCCAAGATGGACGAGAACGGCAACCCGGTCTATGACGACAAGGGTGAACCCTTCATGGAGCCAAAGGAAGTGGCCTACGATCCCGAAGCCTACTCCGCAATCGTCGCATTCCTGGGCGAGCGAGCGGATAGTAGCTTGAAGGAGTTGTTCTTGGAGTGGCAGTGGGTTAATGGCGACGAAGCAGTGGCGTGGAGCGACTTCAAGGGTAAACCGGTTAAGGCCGACATGGATTTGTATCCGGTGACGTATAAGGTCGTCGCTAACGACACGTCGGAAGCTGCGAGCCCTAAGAATGTGACCGGGCAGCTCAAGTGGTTGCTTGATCCCAATGCCGCGAACACGGTAGATGACAAGAGCGATAAGGCGCCGTTCAAGGCTTGCTTTGCAAAGCCCTTCATGGGCACGCAACTGACGGTGCACGTTGACCGTGTGGGCTATGGTCTTTCTGGCCAGACTCCTACGCCTGTCAACGGGAAGTATGTATCGCTTTACAGCTCGGGTTCGGGCGAGGGCTCGTTTGAGCTGACGAACCGTTTGGACTACAAGCTCACGGGCGACGGCACTCAGGGCGATGGCAATGCGGTGTTCGATTTCGCCGCTACGCATACGCTCAAGATCGTCAAGCAAACCCAGGATAGCTGGGCGAAGGGCAAGACGTTCCGCTTCAAGGTTTCCCGGGCCGACATGGACGGCAACGCCTTGGATGAGCGCACGGTTGAGGTAACGGTGTCATCGGATGCGCAGCTGAAGGACGGTTCCGCCTGGTACTCCGGCGCTATCGAGCTTGCGGTCCCGGCGGGTATCTACACCGTCGAGGAGGACTCAGCGTGGGCATGGCGCTACAGCAGCCAAATCGGCGTCCCTGGCAAGCAGCCGGGCGATAAGGCGCAGGCGACTATCTCCGCTGCATCGAGCGCGAACGATGCCACGTTCACCTGCACGAACACGCGTGTGAACGACAAATGGATCGATGGCAGCGATCGTGCCCATAACGTTTGGAGCAACGACAACGTAGCAAAGAAGGAGGATTAGCATGTCCAAGCGCAAGCGCATCATCGCCTTGCTGGTGGGGGTTATCCTCCTGGCCGGTACGGCAGGCACGCTGGCCTGGCTTTCGGTTACGGGCGTGCTGGTCAACCAGTTCGGCATCGGATCGGTGACGCCATCGGTTCAGGAAACGCTCAACGGCAATGTGAAAAGCGATGTCAAGGCACAGAACACGGGTACTGCGCCCGCCTATATTCGTGCTGCAGTGGATATCTACTGGCAGGATGGAAACGGTGCCC
Source organism: uncultured Collinsella sp. (assembly GCA_900549245.1). Classification (GTDB taxonomy): domain Bacteria; phylum Actinomycetota; class Coriobacteriia; order Coriobacteriales; family Coriobacteriaceae; genus Collinsella. Next base: position 1,130 of record URNQ01000053.1, on the reverse strand, counting down.
GCCTGTGGGAGGAGCCGAAGGAGGAGGCGGATTACGAGATTGCGTGGAGCGTGGCTGATGCCTCGGACACGAACTCGGCTGATAACTGGGTTAAGGCGAGCGACGGGTTCTATTACTGGACGTCGCCCGTTGCTCCCGGCGGTGAAACCGGCGTGCTCATTAATAGAGTTACCGAGCTCAAGGCAACCGAAGGTCGCAATCTTGTCGTTGATATCTCCACTCAGGCGGTCCAGGCGACGCCCGATGAGGCCGTGCACGATGCATGGGACTGCACGGTCAATGATGGCGTGCTGGTGCCGCCGCATGGAGGTGCGTAAGTATGGCGTTCCCAATTCGCAAAGGTGTTGCGCGCTCCTTGCGTTGCATGGTCGCGGCCATTTTCTGCGTGGTCGCGCTCGCTGTTCCCGCCCGTGCGTTTGCCGATACTCCCGCGATTGCCTATGACGGAAATGCGCGTCAGCTGACGGTCTCGGGGGCGACGGGCTCCTCGGGGGAGCCCGATCTGTTTCCCGCCTTTAAAGATCTAATGCCCGGCGATGTGCGTGAGCAGCAGATTGAGGTTCGTGCCACGGGCGTAAAGTCCCAGGTACGCGTGTTTGTGCGGGCCGTTGTCGATCACGAGACGGCACACCTGCTGTCGCCCATTACCTTAACGGCGTCGGCGGGCGATGCGTCTGCAGGCTGGCTCCAGACGGGAACGCCGGGCAGTGTGTTTGCTTACCCCACGCAGGTCGCAACGTTTACGAGCGATGGCAGCACGGCGCTCAATTTGCAACTAAGTGTCCCGACGTCGGTGGGCAACGAACTTGCCGACGCAAACAAGGCAATTCGCTGGGAGATTACCGCCGAGGACGATGGCAAAACAATTCCTGTGCAGCCCGCTGGCTCCAAAAAGCCCGGCCTGTTTGGCCTGGCTGCGACGGGCGACAACTCGCTCGCTCTGCTTTTGACGCTGCTAGCGCTAGCGATTATCGCTTTCATGGCTGCGCTGCTTTTGTCCCGGAGGGATAAGCGCTAGGTCCATCTTCTAAACGCAACACCCTCCCGGGCGGCGGGCACGAAGTTCCCTGCTCTACAGTCCTGCGCAAGACGAAGGCCACATTAAGTGGCCTTCTTTGCGTGCGGAACTC
>URNQ01000052.1 GCA_900549245.1 uncultured Collinsella sp. | reverse complement strand
CCAACGGCGCCCTCATTCACCAAATTCAATCCAGCCCCCCTGACCCGAACGGCCGAGTCGTCTGATCGTGGAAGCCCCGAGTCGCCGGGGTGTTTGCTCCAAATGAGTTCCGCATGCAAAGAAGGCCACTAAATGTGGCCTTCGTCTTGCATAGGACTGTTTGAAATTTGGAGGAAATACCCCGGCGACTCGGGGCTTCCCCGGCCTCGCAGCTACGAGAGCGACGCTCTCAGCAATTCGTTGAAGAGCTTCGGGTTGCCCTTGCCGCGGCTCGCCTTCATGCACTGGCCCACCAAAAAGCCGATGACCTTCTGGTTGCCGTCACGATACTGCTGCGCCTGATCGGCACAGTTAGCCAGCACCTCGTCCACGATCGGCTGCAGCGCGCCGGCATCGCTCACCTGACGCATACCACGCTCGTCGACGATCTTGTTGGGGTCGTCACCGGTCTGGGCCATGGCCTCAAAGACCTCGTGAGCCTGGTTGGAGCTGATGGCATCGGTCGCCAGCAGCTTGGCAAGGGCTGCCACCTGAGCCGGTGCAATACCGGACTCGGCCAGCGAGACGCCCACGCCCTTAAGGTAGGCGATCATCTCGTTGACCAGCAGGTTTGCGACCGTCTGGGCCTCCTTACCGGCCATTCCGGCAGCAGCGGCCTCAAAGAAGTCGGCAAACTCGGGGTCGCCGGCAATCTGCTCGGCATCGGCCGCCTTAATGCCAAAGTCGGCCTCAAAACGGGCGCGCTTGGCATCGGGCAGCTCGGGAATCTCGCCACGGCAGCGGTCGATGAACTCGTCGTCCAGATCGAACGGCGCCAGGTCGGGATCGGGGAACAGGCGATAGTCGTCGGCCGTCTCCTTGACACGCATGACTACGGTGCGCTTGCGACTGGGCTCCCAGTGGCGGGTCTCCTGATAGATGATTCCGCCCTCCTCGAGCACCTCGGCCTGACGGCAGATCTCGTAGGCAAGGCCATCATGCAGGCTCTTAAACGAGTTGAGGTTCTTGAGCTCGGTCTTGGTGCCCAGCTTGGTCTCGCCACGGCGGCGCAGCGACACGTTGCCGTCGCAGCGCATGGAACCCTTCTCCATGGAGCAATCGGAAATGCCCAGCGTCACAAAGATGCGACGGAGCTTCTCCATAAACAGGCGCGCTTCCTCGGGCGTACGCAAGTCGGGCTCAGTCACGAGTTCAATCAAAGGCGTGCCGCAGCGGTTGTAGTCGACGAGCGACTCGGTCGCGGCGGTAATGCGGCCCTCGGCACCGCCCACGTGCACCATCTTGGCGGCGTCCTCCTCCATGTGGATGCGCAGGATGCGGATGGGCACCGTGTAGGAACCATCCTCGCGGCGCTCGGGCATCTGTAGGTTGGACGCGTCGTAGCTGGCCAGATGACCGGCACGCTGATTGCCTTCGCGCATGGTCGACGTCATGGACGTGGACAGGCCCTCGGCGTTGGCCGAAGCGCTCGCCAGGCTCTGGGCCTCGGCCTCGCCAAATGCGCAGTCGGGGCGCTCGGCGGCGCCGCGACCGGTCACGTCAAGATTCAGGTGACCGTACATGGCAAAGGCGACCGGACCCTGCGTGGTCTGGAAGTTCTTGGCCATGTCGGGATAGAAGTAGTGCTTGCGATAGAACATCGAGTGGCGCTGGATCTCGCAGTTGGTGGCGAGACCTGCCTTGACGATACTCTCGATGGCGCGCTTGTTGGGCACCGGCAGGGCGCCGGGCAGGCCCAGGCACACCGGGCACACGTTGGCGTTGGGCTCGTCATCGTGGCTGAGCTTGCAGTTGCAGAACATCTTGGTATCGAGTGCGGTGAGCTCGGTATGGATCTCCAGGCCGATCACGGCCTCCCAATCCTGCAGGACCTCGGAAAGCTCCTTCATTACAGCTCGCCTCCCTTCCCGGCAAAATCGGGCGCGACGGAAAGCGCGGGCGCACCCGTGGCGGCATCGGCAAAGCCGCGCTCCAGGGCGCGGGCAAACGTGAGCAGCTGACGGTCCTTAAAGGCCGGGCCCACCAGCTGGGCAGAAACGGGCAGCTTGCTGTCCTCGCCCAGGCCCAGCGGCACCGAGATACCACCGTTGCCGCAGATGTTGAGCGAGATGGTGTACAGGTCGGACAGGTACATCTGCGTGGGGTCGCTGATCTCGCCAAACTTAAAGGCCGTGCGCGGCGAGGCGGGCATAAGGATGGTGTCCACCTTGGCATACGCGGCGTCGTAGTCCTGCGTAATGAGCGTGCGGGCCTTTTGCGCAGCGTAGTAGTACTTGTCGTACACGCCCGAGCTCAGCAGGTAGGCGCCGAGCATCTGACGGCGCTTGGCCTCGGCGCCAAAGCCGTGGGCGCGCGAAAGCGAGCTCTGGTCGGACAGGTTGGCGCAGCCCTCCTCCTGATAGCCATAGCGAATGCCGTCGAAGCGGGCCAGGTTGGAGAACGCCTCGGCCGGGCCGATGACGTAGTATGCGGCGATGGCGGCGTCCAGGTGCGGCAGGTCGACCTCGACCAGCTCGGCACCCTGGTTCTGCAGCTCCTGAGCGGCGCACTGAACAGCGGCCTTGACCTCGGGCGTCAGGCCCTCGGCCTCCATAAACGCGGGGATGATGCCCACGCGCTTGCCCTCTATGCTGTCGTTGAGATGCTCGGTAAAGTCGACGGCGCAATCCTGGCTGGTGCAGTCGTACGGATCGTGGCCCGCGCCGGTAAGCGCATTCATGGCCAGTGCGACATCCTCGACCGTGCGGCCGAAGGGGCCCACCTGGTCGAGCGACGAGCCAAAGGCAACTACGCCGTAACGGCTCACGGCGCCATACGTGGGCTTAAAGCCCACCACGCCGCACAGCGACGCCGGCTGACGAATGGAACCACCGGTGTCCGAGCCCAGCGAGAGCGCGACCTCGCCCGCGGCGACGGCGGCAGCGGAGCCGCCTGAGGAGCCGCCGGGCACGCGCTCGGTATCCCAGGGGTTGTTGGTGCGGTGGAACGCTGAGCTCTCGGTGGAGCTGCCAAAGGCAAACTCGTCCATGTTGGCCTTGCCGATGGGCAGGCAGCCGGCATCGAGCATGCGCTGGACGCAGGTGGCGGTGTAGACGCTCTGGTAATCTTCGAGCATGCGGGAAGCGCAGGTGGTGCGCGTGCCCACGAGGTTCATGTTGTCCTTGATGGCCAGCGGCACGCCCGCGAGCGGGGGCAGCGGCCTGCCTGCGGCACGGTCGGCATCCACGCGTGCAGCGGCCTCGAGCGCAAGCTCGGGCGCCACCTGCAGGAATGCCTGGACCCCGCCCTCGCGCGCCTCGATGGCGGCAAGGGAGGCCTTGGCCACCTCGGTAGCGGTAAAGTCGCCGGCGGCAACGCCCGCGGCGATCTGGGCAGCGGTAAGGGAATCGAAGCTTAGCGCCATTACTCGCTCTCCCCCTCTCCCAAAATGGACGGCACGCGGAAGTAGCGGTCGCGCGCGCTGCCAGCGTTTTCGAGCGCAACATCGAGCGGCAGGTCGCGCTCGGGCTCGCGCAGGTCATCGCCCATCACGTTGGACAGGCTTCCGATGGGATGGAACGTGGGCTCCACGTCGGGCAAGTCATATTGCAAGACGGGCTCGAGCATCTGGACGGCGTCGTTCATGTAGGACGTCATCTGGGCGAGCTCGTCATCGGTCAGTGCGATCTTTGCGTACTCGGCGATGCCGCGCACGTCTTTCTCGCTGAGTGCCATAGGCGCTCCCTTCCGCATAACAGTTAAACCGCTCTAGTATACAAGGCAACGCCGCTTGGAGCAGGTGCTTTACCCAAATGCAGCGAAAACGTAACGAGGGCGGCGGGCTGGCAGGCGGCGGGCTGGCGATTCTGCAGCGAAACCGCACCGTCCATAGCGAAAACCGTCTCGCCCACAACGAAAACCATCTCCTCCGCAACAAAAACCATCACAACATTCGACGCTTTTCGCCAAAATCGGGATTTTCATCGAATGTTGTGATGGTTTGAAAGCCCCGGCCACCACAAAGGTGCCTGTCCCCATTGTGGTGGTTCTGGAGAATGTCTTATGCCGAGGCCTTGGCCTTGCGGCGCTTGCGGACCGCGTGGATCACGATGTCCAGCAGCAACAGCACAATGGCAACGACCACGATGAGCACGGCAAACTCACGCTTGCCCCAGTGGCGGCCGGCCAGCGACTTTTGCTTGTCGACGTCCTTCTTGTTGTACTTGGTGCGCACGCAATGCACCAGCAGGCGATGGTCGTTCACGCCGTAGGGCGTGCAGGTGACGAGCGTCACCTTGTCGGCGCCGGGCTCGATGGTCAGCGACTCCATCTCCTCGGGCAGCACCACCTCGGAGTCCACCATCTTATAGGCGAGCGTCTTGTTCATGGTGTGCAGCAGCACCAGGTCGCCGGGCTCCAGCGAATGGATGTCGTCGAACATGCTCAGGTTGCGCATGCCCGAGTGCGCCGTGAGCACGCAATGCGTCGAGGTGCCGCCAACCGGCAGGCTCGTGCCCTCCAGGTGGCCGACGCCCGCCATGAGGACTTCTTCGCTCGTGCCGTGGTAGATGGGCATGCTCACGTCGATGGAGGGGATCTCGACCCAGCTCATCATGGGGTCGCGGTCAAAGATGAGTTGCTGGGCGTAGGGCTCGATCTGGTCGGCGGGAAGCTCGGTGGCCTCGCCCGCCAGCTGTTCGTTAAAGGAGCGAGCCTGGAGCAGGATGCGCTCGCGCTCCTCGGCAGACAGCGCGTCCACGGTGCTGGACACGGTGCTGATCTGGTTGAACACGCCCGAGGCCTCGAGCCGGTCCAAGATCCACGGCCAGGTCATAAGGCCCACGCCGATAAGGATGATAACGATGGTGATGAGCCGATCGGCCCAGCGAGGCAGCCGCTTGCGACGGCGCTTAGGCTTTGGTTGAGGTTTGGGCTGAGGGCTTGAGCCGCCGCTGTCCGCGGCGTTATTGCTCTTCATATGTTTGGCGCCCTGCACCATCGCCGGTCACTCCTCTACAGCTTAGGTTGTCTAAACAAATAATAGCCGATTCGCGAGCCTCCGCGCCGGACAACGCAGCTAGACTGCACCGTCCGGGCCACGTAACCCCACTCAACCAATCAAGCCATATGTTGCTTTCATCGTCTCGAGCAACTGCACCATCGTTACGCCCGCAACCCCGATCTGTTTCAGATTGACGTCGCCTACCTCACAATCTTTGACAAACGCAAGCATATCGTCCTTCAGTTCTCCGCCCAGGTCGACACCTTCCGACTCGCCGAGCAGCTGAGCAAGCCTCAGCGCATCGCGTTTATGCTTTTTTACCTTCTTCGAATCAACGTTCTCCCCCGCTTCCCTTCTGGCTTTTAGGTCGAGATACGCCTTCGCTTTGAACGGGACAATGTATTCCGTACCCAGGACCGAAACGCCGTCTACGGTCCGAATTCCCTGAAGGAACAAGCTGTAATAAGCATCGTCCAACAAAATTGCCGAAAGACTGCTTATGTTTTCATCAACGTGAATTGGCGCCACATCAATCCCCTCACGACCCTTTAGAAAGTCGGGGCACTTCGCGAAGAGTTCGATCATATGGGGGTAACCCGGCCTCTTAGGCTCTGTAAACCGATAAAAACATGAGCCTTTGCCTTCGCCCCAGCCGCAGCGGTAGCCGCCATCACGCACCAAAGTCCATATAGCTTCTGCCGTCTGAGGCAACCGGTCATCGGCGACAATTACCACATCAAAATCGTGAGTCATCCTAAACGGAAGTCCCGCCTCCGCGAGCAAAATGTCGCATGCCGTGCCGCCGATAAGAGCATACGATCCTACAGCTTCTTGCATATGCTGCTGGAATTCTTGGAGACCTTCTACAGCGCTTCTTGCCATGGATATTCCTTTCCAAACATGCGATCGACTTCGAGCTGAATTCGCTCATCGTCGATTGCCGCCAAAGATAGCGCAAGCGAAATGTCGTCGACACGGGAGAAGCCGGCAAACACGGGTGCATAGCGCCACACTTGGATCATCGCCGTCTCGTTATCCGGCAACTCCCCGTCTGCGACTTCGAGGTCGCTCAGTTGACGCCATGTACTTCTTAAGACGGCCTTTTGTTCCATGCCCGGCGCAGCGAGCATCGAACGCGCAGCGAGCGCCGTCTCCCCGGCGTCAACAAGATAGTCGATCTGCGGCGTCTTCCTTGCAAAAAAGACCTTCGAGACAGGCGAGGAGAGCTCTGCCATGTGTTCGCTGAGCAGAAGATCAACGGCAACAGGGAATACGACGACACGCCGCTCGCGACGCTCGCGCCTCGCGAGTCCCCTGTCAACAAGCTCGGTTATGGCCTCACTCGCGCGGCTTGCCGAGATCCCAAGCGCACGACAAAGGTCATAGGGACGATATGACTCCTGGGCTGCTCCCCAGATTGCGGCAGCCTGCGCGTTGGGTGACATCTTGGTCGCGTGGTTGCGAAACCGGGCACCACCCCTCTCCGTGCAGGCTGTTCCCATAAATGGAAGAAAAGCCTGTCTGCCAGGGCAAACAAACGGAATCCCTTGTGCGACCAATGCTTTGCGCTGACGTGCATCGGCATCAGGAAACGAAACGACAACAGGAGTCTCCGCACGCAAGGCTAGCTGACTATAGACCCTCTTAGCCTCGGGAAGCCCGACGCCAGTAGGCAAACTTGCAAGCAAAAACGAAAAACCGTTTGCGTCAACAGCGCGGACGTCAATCGCCCGCAGATACAGCGGCAAGCGTGCGGATCCAGGCCAAGTTCTGGCCTTGGCGGAGAGGCCTAGTGCTTCTTGTAAGTAGATTAGCGCTTCGTTCATTTCCATTGTTTTCGTTCGATTCCAGTTTATATTGGAATTATACATAATTTTCGGAATTAACGAGATTCCGTTCGCGCCTAAGCCCATATTTGAGTTTTCAAAATGTCCCGGATCGGCGGGGCGATTCGGGATACAATGCAATAGAAAACGACGCACCCCGCGTAAGTGTACGAGAGCGCGGGCGGCCTAGTTTTCAGCTTTTGTTAAATGCCCGGGATCCGACCCCCGGGCATTCTTATTTGCGCTTGTTGCGGCGCAAATGCCTTCCACCGTCCGCACCGCGCGTGCGCCTACGGACCTTAAACCGAACCTCATACGAGTCAAGAAACGCGATGACGAACGAGCTACATCGGACGGTGGAGCCTAGCTATGCTGCCAAAAAAACGGGGCAGACTCCAGTGCGGAGTCTGCCCCGAAAAGAGAGTGGCAAAGCAAGAACGTCAATGGACGAGAAAAGTGTCCGCAAGTCTCATGGCCATCACATCCCACCTGCCAAAGGGATGGGTGAGCGAGCGTTACTCCTGCTCGGACTCCTCAGCCTGCTTACGGCTGCGGATGAGGTGCGCCACGCCGATGCACAGCACCGCGCCACCAGCGATCCAAGTGAAGGTCACGCCGTTGAGACCGGTGAGGGGAAGGCCGAAGCCCTGCTGGTCGGTGACAGTGAGGTGTACCTTGCCGTCAGCAGCCTCGGTATTAGTTTGAGCCACCTTGACGAGATTCTCATCAGTAACATTAGCAAGAGTGCAGCCCGGGTTAACAACAGTCGTATCGTCTGCCGGAAGCGCCCCGCGAGTAATGGTGAACGTGATGCCAGCGCTGTGGGAGTTGTTATATCCAGGCGCCGGCTTGACCTCCGTAAGGACGTAAGTACCCTCATCAAGACCAACAACGTTGATCTTGCCGCTTGCGTCGGTCGTCAGCTTGGCCTGCTCGCTATCAGGCGTCTTGGTACCATCCGCCTTGATATAGTTACCATCATCGCCCTGCTCCTGCAGCGTGAACTCAACGCCCGCGAGCCCCTTATTTTCATCATCGGAGCCCACCTTGGTGACATCGATGCCATAGGTGTAGTCATAAGCAGAGTGCTCAACCGTGGTGCCGGTTCCATTGCCGTGCGGGTTGTTAGAATAGGTCAGCGTAACCGTATTTTTCTGGGGTTTGCCAACCAAACCCTGGAAAGCATCTTTAATCTTACCCTTATCATCAAAGATCTTGGTAGAGTCGAGTTTTGCCTCGTATTCAACCGTCACATTAGACGAACCGTTAACGCTAATTGCATTATCTTTTTCATCAACGCAGGACTTGAGGTCTACAAAGCTAACGGTGAGTACGCCGCCCGAATAGCTTTTTGTGTAGCCGGATGCAGGATCAGCCTTGACGGTCTTGCCATCAATCTTGACATCGACGATCGGCGAGCCGTCCTCGTCGCACTTAACCGTCATGGAGCCAGGCAGATTATCCGTAAATGAATACGCATAGGTGCTGTAGGTGTTGATGTTGCTCGCAACTGTACCGGCAAGCTGGTACTTGATAGGCTGATCCATGCGGGAGTCGGCGGACTTATTAAACGTGGCATTCGTCGCGTCGTCCTTGACGGCCTTGGTCACGTTGGGGACGCTCTTCTTGGGGGCTACATTAACGTCAGAGCCACCGACAATGGTGAAAATCGGCGAAGTGTACACGTCAGTATTGCCGGTCTTACTGGGCACATCGGTCAGGAAAAGCCAGTAGCCTTGGTCCAGACTCTCAAAGTTACCCTTGTTGGAACTGCTCGGTTTTGCCCAGGTTAGATTCGAGTCCTTCGAGTCCTCAAGTGCGGCAGCGATCTTGTCGAGCACGCTTCCGGCATTGACGTTATTACCATCTTTATCGTTCCCGTGTTTTTTGATGAACTGGGCCCACGCCTGAGGAGATTTAGCGTCTGCGTCGGTTGGGAAACCAGCAGGCTTGGGCTCATCAGTATCGAACGCCGTAGTCACTGCATTCATTACGGAATTGTTTGCCCAAGCAATGTCGGAAAGTGTCTTGTCGCCAGTCCAAACGCCCTCATCCTTATTCTGTGTGACCGTCGCCTTGAAAATCTGGATGCCCTTGAAAGATGTCTCGGTATATTCAGTGTCAGGGTCAGTGATAAACACCTTGCCCTTCTCCGTAGCCACCGTTGGCACACCCTCAGCAAACGCCATCGTAACCGGGGCCATGACGCCGCCGAAGCTCAGCGCTGCTGTGAGGCCGGCGGTTACTGCCAGGCGTGCGATGTTCTTGCTCATGCTCATCTTCTTTTCCTCTGCTTTCTGCTCGAATTCCATTTGATCTAAATCTGTCTGTCTGTGTCTTAGCATCTACTTCGCTACGTCTCGCCCCGCTCTCTGTGGGGCTGCCAGCTACTCTTTATGGCTGCCACCTCCCCGCTTGACCAGGAGCGCGACCACGAGGAGTGCGGCTCCGGCGACCGCTGCGGCGGCCGCGGCGTACATTGCCATATCGCCAGTCGAGGGCATAAAGCCTCCGGTGGTAATGCTAGGGGGTGTGCCGGTGGGCGTGTTGATGAGCGACGCCTCCAGGCTGCCCGTCGACCCGTCCGCGCTGTCGGCGCGCAGGGGCGACTCGGCCGTGATGGTGAGCTTGGGCTTGGCGGCGGCCACCTGGTCGACGTCCAGGCCCTCGGCCTTGACCGTCACGGAGCGCGTGCCCTCGAAGGCGGTGTAGCCCTTGGGCGCCTTGAGCTCGCGGACCTCCAGCTTGCCCGAGTCCACGCCCGAGAGGGTCACGCGGCCGTCCTCGCCCGTGGTGACGGTGGCCTTGCCCTCCGCATCCCACGTGCCGTCGGCCGCCAGTGTGCGACCGCG
>URNQ01000051.1 GCA_900549245.1 uncultured Collinsella sp. | reverse complement strand
ACGTTGCCGCGAATGGCGTACTTGATCTGCTCCTCGGTGGGCTCGGGGTCCTCGGCGATGAGCGCTGCACCTGCCATGACCATGCCGGGGATGCAAAAACCGCACTGCACGGCGCCCACGGCGCCAAAGGCGTACACAAAGGCCTCGCGCACGTCCTCGGGCAGGCCCTCGACAGTCACGATGTTGCGGCCGGCGGCAAGGGCGGTGGTCAGCACGCACGCCTTGACGGCGGCACCGTCCACATGGATGGTGCAGGTACCGCAGGCGCCTTCGGAGCAGCCGTCCTTGGCGGAGTGAATATGCAGGTCGTCGCGCAGGTAGCGCAGCAGCGGCTTGTTTTGGGTCGTCGTGCGCTCGACGCCGTTAACGGTAAAAGTGAATTCCTGTGCCATGGTGATTCCCTTCTACACGCCGGCGGCGATGCCGGTGCGGTCGTGGATGGCGCCATGCGGGCAGACGACGGCACACATGCCGCACGACAGGCAGTCCGCGCCGTCGATATGGGCGCAGTTGTCCTCGATGCGGATAGCGCCGGCAGGGCACTTTTTGGCACACATGCCGCAACCGATGCAGCTCGTGTCGCAGATCTTGCGCGCAATGGCGCCCTTATCGGTGTTGTTGCAGCGCACCAGGATGTTCTGATAGCCGGGAACAAAGGCAATCACGCGCTGCGGGCACGCCATGCCGCACAGGCCGCAGCCCGTGCACTTTGAGCGATCCACGCGGGCGATGCCATCGACCAGCGCAATGGCGCCGTGGGGGCAGGCCGTGACGCAGGCGCCACAGCCAATGCAGCCTTCGCTGCAGCGGGCGTCGCCGCCTGCGGAGGCGCAACCGCTTCCGCAGGCAACGTAGGCCACGTTATGTTGAATGGATTTGGCCATAAGAGACTCGCCTATTTCTTAAGAAGGTACGAATAGTTGTCGCGCACAGTCCTGATGGTCAGGCGGACGGCCTCGGGAAGACCGGTGTTGACGGCATCGACCGAGACGGTGCGGACCGTGCCGGCGACACGGACCTTAAAGTGATCCTCGTCCACGGCCAGGAAGCCCTCGTTCTCGGAGTTCTCCATGTCCTGCTCGCTCCAGAACAGGGTGAGCTTGTCCTTGTAGGGACGACCCTCCTGGTAGGGGCAGAACACGGCGCAGTTACCGCACTCGTTGCACATGCCATCGACATGAACGACCTGATGCTTGGCCAGGCCCGGCACCTTAATTGCAACGTTGGCGCGGTTGGGGCACACGTCGCAGCAGACCTCGCACACCGAGCCGCAGCCCAGGCAACGAGTCTTGGTGCAGTTGCTCTTGTCACGGCACAGCGACCCCTTGCGCTCGTAGCAGGCGTCCTCGCGACCGGCCCGCTCGTTGCAGTCGGCGTACTTGTTAAAGTCCACGCCAGCGATGGTACGGGCGACCTCGGCGGCGTCGGCGATAGCCTCGACCACGGTGGCAGGACCGCGGCGGCAGTCACCGGCAGCCCAAACGCCCTCGACGCCGGTGGAGGTGGCGGCAAGACGGCCACGACGGTCGTGCTCGACGCCCGCGGCGTCGTACAGGCTGGCATCGATGCCCTCGCCCACAGCGCAGATCACCGTGGTGGCGGAAAGCTCGACGGTCTCGCCCGTGGCGACGGGGCTGCGACGGCCGCTTGCATCCGGCTCGCCAAGCTCCATAACGTCGCAGGTCAGCACGGCGCCGTTGAGTACCTTGGGCGCCAGCAGCTCGCAGAACTCAACGCCGTCGGCAAGAGCAAGATCGAGCTCTTCCTCGTCGGCGGGCATTTGCTTCTTGGTGCGGCGATACACCAGGCGCACGTTCTTCACGCCAGCCAGGCGCTTGGCCACGCGGGCCGCGTCCATGGCGGTGTTGCCGGCGCCGATGACCACGACGTCCTCGCCCAGCTCGAGTTTCTCGCCCTTCTTGGCGGCCTCGAGGAACTCCAGCACGTCGAGCTCGGCGCCCTCGCCCAAGCCCGCAGAGCCGGGCATCCAGGCACCGGTGGCCACGACCACGTCGGTAAAGCCCTGGGCCTTGAGCTCGTCAATGGACTCCACGCGGGCGTTGAGCTGCACCTTGGCGCCAAAGGCCAGACAGAGCTCGGCATCGTGGGAGATATCGTCGCTCGCGATACGGAACTCGGGGATCACGTGACGGACCACGCCGCCGAGAGAGTCGCGGGCCTCGAAGATAGTGACGGGCACGCCGGCGCGCGTCAGGAAGAACGCCGTCGCCAGACCGGCCGGGCCGCCGCCGATAACGGCAACGTTGCGCTCGGCGTCGTTGGCAATGGCCTGGGCGCGCAGCTTGGGCAGCACGGCGGTCATGGCCTCGCGGGCGGCCTTGAGCTTGCTGGCGCGAATCTGGGCGCCCTCGGGCTCGTAGAACGCACGCTCGCAGGCACGGCCGCAGGGATGCGGGCAGATGGTGCCGGTAATGAACGGCAGGGCGTTGCGCTCGATGATGATGTTGAGCGCGTCCTCGTAGCGGCCCTCGTCAACAGCCGCCAGGTAGGCGGGAATATCCTGCTGGATGGGGCAGCTCGTGCGGCACGGCGTGGTAAAGCAGTCGGAAAGCGGGCTCTTGCCGGCGACCTTGCGGTCGGGCAGCGGGCGCAGCGGCTTCTTGTAGAGCGGGTTAGTGAGCGAGTCGGCCTGAATCGCAGTCACGGCCTCGAGCGAGACGCCCTCAAACGGCTTGCCGTCCAGGTCGGTAAACTCGCCGGCCATCTGGCTAAAGCGCTCGTAGCCACCGGGCTTGAGCACGTCAGTCGCCAGGGTGACGGGCCAAATGCCGGCGTCATACAGGGCGCGGATGTTGTAGACCGTGGCACCGCCGGAGTAGCTGATGCGCAGCTTGCCATCGAACTGCTCGGTAATGCGGCGGGCGGCCTCGATGGTCAGCGAGAACAGCGAACGGCCGGACATGTACATCTCGGTAGAAGGCAGCTCGTTTCTCGTCACGTCGACGGGGAACGTGTTGGTCAGCTTGACGCCAAACTCCAGGCCGCGCTCGGCGCACAGGGCAATCAGGCGCTCGAACATGGGCACGGCGTCGACCCACTGCAGGTCCTCGCGGAAGTGCGTGTCATCGAAGACGATGTAGTCAAAGCCCAGCTCGTTCAGGCGCTGGCGGGCAAACTCATAGCCCAGCAGCGTGGGGTTGCACTTGATGTAGGTGTTGAGGCCCTTCTCGGTGATGAGGTAGGTCGCGATGCGCTCGATCTCCGCCGGCGGGCAGCCGTGCAGGGTAGACTCGGTGATGGAGTTGGAGACGCGTGCCGGGATGGACTCGACAAACGCGGCGTCGACATGCTCAAACTTGTCCAGGTTGGCGAGCGCCCATGTGCGGCACTCGTTCCAGACGTCGGAGCCGCTGGCGTCCTTCATGCCCTCGATGTAGGCATCGACCTTGGGGCTCTTAATACCCTCCAGGTCATAGCCCACCGACATGTTGAAGACAAAGCCGTTCGGGCTGCCCAGACCGTACTCGCGAGCGATCAGGTGGCAGGCAAACCATGCCTTCACGTACTCGGCAAAGGCCTGCGGAACCTCGAGCTCGGTCGACCATTCGCAGTTGTAGCACTCGTCCTGTGCCACAATGCAGGGCTTGTTGACGCAACGGGAAAGCTCCTCGCCGTCCATAACCTGAACGGTCTTGAGCTCAAAGAAGCGGGAGCCGGCCACGTAGGATGCCACGATGTTCTGGGCAAGCTGCGTATTGGGACCGGCGGCCGGGCCAAACGGAGTCTCGATGCGCTCGTCAAAAATGGGAAGCGCGCCCTCCTGATTGGTCGTGACCATCTTACGCACGCCAAAGACGGCGCCCTGGGTCTTGTGCTCCTCGATGATCCAGTTCATCAGCTGCGAAAACGGGATCGGCCTCATGATGTCGCTCATAATGAGCTCCTCTCTGTAACGCCCGGCGAGACCGCGCGGCGGGCGCAAATACGGTGTAGCGCTAGCACAGCGCCGGCGACCCCGCGGAGGCCGCCCATGCGCGCGCCGGATGCGGCGAAACATCCGACGCGCGCGAATCTACTTGTGAATTAGTAGGTGCGATCGTTGAGCGTGCTCCAGAGCTTCTTGGACTCAGCCATGGTCCACGCGTTGATCTTTTCCTCATCGATACCGACAAACTCGCGATCCTTGTACAGGACGCGGCCGTTGATGATGGTGGTGCGGCAGTTTTTGCCCATCATGCCAAAGAGCATGTGGCCGTCGATGTTCTCCTCGCTCAGCGGCGTAAAGGGCTTGTAGTCCATGACGATGACGTCGGCGGCAGCGCCGGGCTCAAGCACGCCGAGCTTGCGATCGAAGTACTTGCTCGCCATCTTGGCGTTGTTCTCGAACAGCATGGTCATGGCCTCGCACCAGCCCACGTTGGGCATGGCGGCGTTGTGGCGCTGAATGATCAGGAAGACCTTGAGGCTCTCGAGCATATCGTGAGTGTAGGCGTCGGTGCCCATGCACACGGGGATGCCGCGGCGGAAGAACTCGAGCACGGGGGCGCAGCCCACGGCGTTGCCCATATTGGATTCGGGGTTGTTGACGAGCCAGGTACCGGACTCCTTGACGATATCCATCTCGGCAGGCGTCACGTGGATGCAGTGGCCGAGCATGGTGTCGGGACCCAGCAGATTGTGCTGCAGCAGGCGCTCGACGGGGCTGATGCCACCACGGTTGAGGCGGGAGTCCCACACGTCATTCATGCCCTCGCACACATGGATGTGGAAGCCGGTCAGGCCGTTGTTGGCCTCGGCCATCTTGTCCATGGTCTCGTCCGACAGCGTAAAGGTGGCGTGACCGCCAAACATGGCTGCAATCATGTGGTTGTCGTTATCGCGACGCTCCTTGGCGGCCCACTGGGCAAACTCGGCGTTCTCGGCAATGGCCTGGTCGCATTTTTCCTGACCGCGGCGGTCGGAGACCTCGTAGCACAGGCACGAACGCATGCCCAGCTCCTGAGCTGCATCCTTAATGGTAAAGAGGCTGCCTGGGATCTCGCAGAAGCTCGCGTGGTGATCGAAGATCGTGGTGACGCCATCGCGGATGGAGTCAAGAATCGTGGCATAGGCGCTGGCCTTGGTGCCGTCGAGCGTCAGGTTGTCATCGATCTTCCACCACTGCTGCTCAAGATTCTCCAGGAAGTTGGTGGGGTTGCAGCCCTTAATGGCAAGGCCGCGGGCCAGACCCGAGTAGATGTGGGTGTGGCAATTGATGAGTCCAGGCATGATGAGGTTGCCCTGGGCATCGACGTACTCGGCATCCGGGTACTTGGCCTTGAGCTCGCACTCGGGGCCCACTTCGACGATCGTATCTCCGTCAATGGCGACCGCACCGTTTGGAATGAACGGGGTCTGAGCGTTGCGGGTAAAGACGGAACCGTTAGCGACCAGAAGCATGAATGCTCCCTTCAACATCAGGGGCGGGGTTTGACACCTCTGACATGGCGGAAGTGCGAAGCGCCGGCCTACACCGGAAACGGGCCCTCTCCCGTCAACGCTTCACCAAAGGGACAAACCCTTTGAAGTGCGGCTTGGCGCCGCATGACGTCGGCGGACGAGGCGATGCGCCCGCCGACGAATAGCACCGAATTGGTTACTTCTTGCTCTCGGGCAAGACCAGATCCACGGCAGCGTCCTTGGCAGCATCGATGTGCTGAGCCACGACCGGCGTCTGCGGAAGGATCAGGTTAAGGACAATGGCCATGATGGCGGTGGGGGTCACGGCATTGGAGCCGATGACGGTGGACACCCAGGCGGGCATACCCTCGCCGGCAAGGCAACCGCTGGCCATCCAGATACCCAGGCCAAAGACGACGGAGGTGCCGACGATGGTGGTAGTGCGCTGCGTGAGGCCCTCGCGGGTGAACATGCGCACGCCGTTCATGGTGATGGTGCCAAAGACGCCGACGGTCGCGCCGCCGATGACGGGCTGCGGGATAGCGGAAAGGACGGCAGAGAGCTGCGGGAACAGGCCGGCGATGGCAAAGACGGCCGCGATGATCACAAAGACCCACTTGTTGACGACCTTGTTGGAGCAGATGATGCCCACGTTCTGGCCAAGGGCGCTGGTGGGAAGACCGCCCAGCAGGCCGCCGACCATAGAGGTAAGGCCCTGGGACACGATGGCGCCGGAGAGCTCGCGCTCGGTGGGCATACGGTCGATGGAGCCCAGGCAGGCGGCGGAGACGTCGCCGATAACCTGAATGGCAACCATAGGGAACACGACGGCGAGGGTGATGCAGACCTCGGGATCAAACTCGAGCGCGTAGGGCATGAGCTTGGGAAGCGCGAAGACCTGGGCGGTAGCGACGCTGGAGAAGTCGATCATGCCAAAGGGGATGGAGACGATCATGCCGACGATCATGCCAAAGAATACGGAGCCCAGCTTGAGCGTGCCCTTGCCAAAGTTGGCGAGCGCAAAGACCACGGCGAAGGTGATAAGAGCGACGCACCAAGCCTGTGGGGTGCCCCACAGCGGCGTGCCCATGCCACCGGCCATGTACTTGACGGCCGTGGGATAGAGAGAGACACCAATGGAGAAGATGACCGTACCGGTCACGACGGGCGGGAACAGCCACTTAATCTTGCTGTAAGCCAGACCAAAGAGGACCGCGACGGCGCCGCCGACGATCTCGCCGCCCAGCAGCGCACCAAAGCTAAAGCCCGAGGCGCCCATGGCCTGGAGGGCCGGGAGGAAGCCGCTGTGGCCCCCCATGACGATGGGCAGGCCGCCGCCGATGCGACGGAAGGGAGCGAAAGCCTGAAGGGCCGTGTCGATTGCCGAAAGAATGAGCGCGACCTGGATGATGTCGGTACTCTGCTGGCTATTAAAGCCGTAGACGCCGGCCATGATGACAGCCGGGGTGATGATACCGGCAAACGAAGCCAGTACGTGCTGAAGGGCACACGGGATCATTTCCTTAACGGGAGGCATGCCTTCACGAGTGAACAGGGCTTCAGTGCCGTTCTTAACCGTCTCCTGGGTCATTTGACCACCAATCCTCGAAATAGTTGTTTTCGCATCTAACGCTCTATTGTGACGCAGTGCGGGGTTGAGGTTGTGCCTTCGTTGCATATCGTATTAAAGATGATTCTCATTCTCAATAATAATTTTTTGTTATCAGACTATTCTTCAGCTGAGATAATGCGTTTCCGCAGGTCAGGAAAGTGTCTGGTCAAAATAACATCTAACTTTTCTTTTGGTCAACCGTTTACCGCCAAATTCCTACCGTTCGTCTGTATTACGCAATGTACCTGCGGATATACGAGATGAAGAGCAGCGTGTTACCATGAGAAAAAATTGTTATGAACATTTCCGATTTCACCCAAAGGAGTTGCCCGTGAACGAGACCGTACGTCGCTTTTTGCCGATGGTCGATTTCCTGGAGCAGATACTCGGTAAGAACAGCGAGATCGTGCTGCATGATTTCTCGGATCCCGACCACGCCATCGTCGATATTCGCAACGGCATCGTGAGCGGCCGTAAGGTCGGCGGTCCCGCCACCGATCTGGCGCTCAAGATCATGCACGACCCCAAGTATCGCGACCTGCCGTTTATTACGGGCTACGAGGGGCGCGGTGCCGGTGGCAAGACGCTGGAGTCAGCGACGTACTTTATCCGCGAGGATAACGAGATCGTCGGCATGCTCTGCGTCAACACCGACCTCTCGACCGTGCGCTCCATCAACGCCATGGCGCAGCAGCTCATGGCATGCTTTGACGTGGCGCCGACACGCACGGACCCCGCGTCTATCGAGGTCGAAAGTCTTTCGGAGTCCACACAGGAGCTCATCGACCGCAGCATTGCCGAGTTGCTGAGCGCGCGCGGGCTGGATGTAGCGTCGCTTGGTCAGAGTGACCGCGTGGACGTCATTCGCCACCTCAACGGCAACGGGGTGTTCATGCTCAAGGGCGCCGTGGCCTGCGCTGCCACCGCGCTGGGCATCTCGGAGCCCAGCGTCTACCGCTACCTGCAAAAAGTCCGCAAGGAAGGCTAAACGTGATCCCTTGGGGACGAGGGGAAACGGGTCATTTTTGTCGTACCGCTTGACAAAAGACCCTGCAGCTCGCGCTGCAGGGTCTTTTTGCATGTCATGTTTAGCTGTTGCCAACGCCTTAGAGAGCGGCGACGACTTCGATCTCGACCAGACCGCCGGCCGGAAGGGCGGCAACCTGGAAAGCGCTGCGCGCGGGGAACGGAGCCTCGAACTTGGAGGCATAAATCTCGTTCACGGCAGCGAAGTCGGCGATGTCGGCCAGGTAAACCGTGGTCTTGACGACATCGGCAAAGGTAGCGCCGGCAGCGGTCAGCAGGGCCTCGACGTTAGCAAGGGACTGCTTGGCCTGAGCCTCGACGCCCTCGGGCATCTTGCCGGTTGCGGGGTCGATGCCCAGCTGGCCGGACAGGAACACCATGCTGCCGGTCTGGATGCCGGGGGAATACGGACCGATGGCTGCGGGTGCGTTATCGGAAGACACGACGGTCTTGCTCATGTTTATCTCCTTACGATCAGTTGAAAGAGCGTGAGCGCGGCGTTCACACCGGGAGGCACAGTTCGGTCTGAACGCCGCGCTTGATTGGGATAGTACTCAAGGTTTCCGCGCGATGCAAGATTATTATCACGTTGCGAGAATCTTTTATCGCCCAACGGCGTCTGTCGGCCGCTGAACGGCACGACCGGACGGTGAAGCTCAAAACGATCCGCTTCCCTCAGTCCCCAGCCGATCAGGTGATCCATAGGGGACGGAGGGAAACGGTTCATTTTTGCTGCAAGGGCTGCTGAAGACTTTATCCTGCTTGGGCCACATGGCTCGTCCGCCGCAACAGCACCACTATACTTTTGAATATCTGAGCATTTTGAAAGGCAGGATATGACCGCAACCGCCAGTCGAATCACCAACCGCAGACCCGAGCTTTTGGCGCCCGCCGGAGGGCCCGGGCCCTTTGCCGCCGCACTCGCCGCCGGGGCAGACGCCATCTACTGCGGCATGGGCAGCTTCAACGCCCGCCGCAAGGCCACCAACTTTACCGACGAGGCCTTTGAGCAAGCCTGCCGCGCCGCGCATCTAGCCGGGTCGCGCGTCTACGTCACGGTCAACATCGTCATCAAGCAGTCCGAGATGGGCGATGCGTTGCAACTCATCCACCGCTGCTCCACGTTGGGCGCCGACGCCTTTATCATCCAGGACTGGGGCCTGTTCTTTGAGGTCAAGCGCACGATGCCCGGCATCGAGACGCACATCTCAACCCAAGCAAACATCCACGACGACCGCGGAACCCTTTGGTGCCGCGAGCAGGGCGCCGACCGCGTGACTCTCTCGCGCGAGCTTTCCATCGACGAGATTGCCACCATTCACGATGCCGCGCCCGATGTGGACCTTGAGGTCTTTAGCCACGGCGCCATCTGCTTTTGCTACTCGGGCCTGTGCCTGCTTTCGAGCTTTGCCATGGCGGGGCGATCGGCCAACCGCCTGCCCTACGAGCTGATCGACGAGAACGGACGTACGCTCTCCCCTGCCGGTCGCGAGCGCGCTCTATGCCCGCGCGACACCAACACTTCGCAGCTCGTTCGCCGTCTGTATGACGCCGGCGCCGCGTCGCTCAAACTCGAGGGCCGCATGAAGGCGCCCGATTACGTGTACTCCATCGTTGATGTGTATCGTCACGAAATTGACGACATGCTATCCGGAGCCGCCGTTACCAAGGACGAGGAAGCCGCCCGCCAGCGCCAGCTCAAGCGCTGCTTCAACCGCGACTTTACGCACGCCTATCAGGACGGCACCTCGGGCGACGAGATGATGAGCTACGAGCGTTCCAACAACCGCGGCCAGATCGTGGGCACGGTGCTGGGCAGCCGCTTGGCCAACCGCGATGTGCGCGGTCTCAAGCCCGACGACCGCCGTCGCCGCGC
>URNQ01000050.1 GCA_900549245.1 uncultured Collinsella sp. | reverse complement strand
GGCGCGCGGGGGCGGCGCGCCTCGCCTGCGTTGCCGCCTCGGTGGCGCGTGCCGCCGCCTCATGGGTGCGGGCGCGCTCTGCCGCCTCGGCCTCGCGCTGACGAGCGCGGTCCTCGTTCTCAAACTCGATATCGTCCTCGATCTCGTCACTCGGATTGAGGAGCTCGTCCAAACTCACGCCATAGAGCTTGGCGAGCGAGATCAGGTTCTCGGTATCGGGCGAGCTCTCCGCGCGCTCCCATTTACTGACCGCCTGGCGCGACAGTCCCAGCTTTCGTGCCAGCCCTTCTTGGCTAAAGCCCTTGCTGCGACGAAGGTCGGCGAGCCGCTGTGCAGTTTCTACATTCATGGTTCCTCCTATGTGATGCCAGCCGTGCCGCCGGACCATATTTGTTCTTAAGGCGCCTTGCACAGTTAAAATCTATCCGCCACCGCCAAAAGCATGCCACCTATTCTAGTGAGATTTTTGACAACCGGCGGTTGCGGGCACATATGAGCTGCGGAAATGTGTCCAAACAAAGCAATGACCCACGGCTCGGTTGTCCCCGTTGCGGCGTTAACGGTAGTATGGTCGTACTGTTTATTCCGCACCGCCAACGGAGGGAGTTCCGCGCCGTGAACCGCGATTTCGCCTCATCGCTCATCCAGCTCAACAACACGTTCTATCGCGAGCACTCCGCCTCCTTCTCCGATACGCGCCAGGCCCCGTGGCCCGGCTGGGTACGTACCATGGATATCGCGCTCGAACAGCTCGACGTCGCCACAATCGAGCATCCCGTCCGCGTCTTCGATCTCGCCTGCGGCAACATGCGATTCGAGAACTTTGCCGCCGGCGGCGCACTTGCCGCCAAGGGCGTCGACGGCGCAAACCCCTCGGCAGACGCCAGCTGCCCGTTTGAGTTCTATGGTGTCGACTCGTGTCAAGATTTGGCCATCGATGCACATGGCCACGCCCTGCGCATTCCCAACCTGCACTTCCAGGAACTCGACGCGCTCGATGCCCTCATGAAGCTCAACCCCGCCGAGACGCCCGATGTCCTTTTCGACGCACCGCTCGCCGACATCTCGGTCTGCTTTGGCTTTATGCACCACGTGCCGTCGTGCGAGTACCGCGTACGCGTGCTCGACGCTCTGGTGCGCCAGACGCGCCCAGGCGGCATCATCGCCATCAGCTTTTGGGAGTTTATGAACGACGAGCGCATGGCGCGCAAGGCCGTTCGCGCCGAGGCCCGCGCCGAGCTCACCCCGCCGTTTGAGGGTTACGATTCCGCGCAGTTTGAAGCCGGTGACCACCTCATTGGCTGGCAAAACGACCGCCACGCCTACCGCTATTGTCATCACTTTGACGATCAGCAGATCACCGACCTGGTGCGCGGCGTCCGTACGTTCTACAAGAGCGGCGAGGTCCCCGTGCGCGAGCTCGAGCGCTTCCATGCCGACGGTCGCAGCGGCGATCTCAACCGCTATGTGATCCTCAAGCGCCTGTAGGCACCGACGACTCGCCGTCGAGCCGCACCGCGTCTTTCGGACATAGTATGCCCACCCCTTTTTTCAACCCATTGACGGAACGCGCAGCTATGCGTTCCATACTTATGACCAAGGAGCCTCATGGGAGCCGTCCACGTTCGCACGCCTAAGAACTTTGTGCTCGAAGAGCGCCTGGAGCGCTACGCCGATGCGATTGAGACGAACCCTGAAATCTATGCTGGAGATTGGCGCGAGGCCTGTGCGCCAGTTGGCAGCAAGCCCTTCGAACACCTTCACCTGGATCTTGGCTGTGGCAAGGGAACGTACCTTGTAGAGCGCGCGGCCCACGAGCCAAACACCCTCTTTATCGGCATAGACCAGGAGCCCATCTGCATCGCCTATGCCGCACAGAAAATCTGCGAGCAGGAACTGACCAACGCGCTCGTCCTGCCCCGAGGCGCCGCATCGCTGACGCAGCTATTTGCCGCAGGCGAGCTCGATGCCATCACCATCAACTTTCCCACGCCGCAGCCCAAGGCCAAGTACGCCAAAAAACGACTCGTCCATGTCGACCATCTAATGCTCTATCGCCCGCTCTTTTCAGCCGGCGCCACTGTCACACTGCGAACCGACAGTAAGCCGTTGCGCGACTACGCCCTGGGGCAGTTTGCCGCGGCCGGCTACGACACGCTTTGGGTAAGCGACGACGTCCGCCGCGACCATCCCGAGCACCCCGAGACCGAATACGAGCGCCGCACGCGCGAGATGGGTGCCGCCGTCTATGGCATCTGCGCCACACCCGACGCGCTGCCCAGCGATGAACAACTCACGGCGGGTCGCATGCAGGAGCAAAGCCTTGCCTGCTACCTGCCCGATAACCTCGATGAGCTCACCTATGTGCCTCTAGGCATGGAAGAGGCCGTCGAGAACTTTAGAAACCGCGCCCGCAAGGGTAAAAATCGCCTGCCTCAGGAACGCTAACACCGCGCGCCCATTTCCTGCATTTTCTCGCGCGCTGGCACCCCACGCCGCCGCTACGCCATAATAGTTGGCGGACAATCGCGAGAGAAAGCAAACACATGGCACAGACCACGACAGATACCGCCGCCAGCACCGTCTCCGGCGCCGGCGCCGCCAGCTCATTCTCGGGCGGCACAGGAACCGAAGCCGAGTTTGGCTCGCTCGGCGCGCTCTCCCCCACCTGGTGGGAGCCCGAGGACGGCAGCGAGCCCGAACCGTGGCTCACGCCCGATCAAGCCTTCGAACGCTTCTTTGAATGGACGAGCGATCGCGGCATTGAACTGTGGGATCACCAAGAAGAGGCCCTCATGGACCTGGCTGCCGGCGATCACGTCATTTTGGGAACACCGACCGGATCGGGTAAATCGCTCGTCGCGCTGGGCATGCTCTTTATGGGCATGGCACAGGGCAAGCGCTGTTATTACACGGCGCCCATCAAGGCCCTGGTCAGCGAAAAGTTCTTCGATCTGGTGCAGGTACTCAGCCGCGACAACGTCGGTATGATTACCGGCGACACGCATATCAATACCAAGGCGCCCGTCATCTGCTGCACGGCAGAGATCCTTGCCAACGACGCACTGCGCGAGGGTGAGGACGCCGATGTGGGCTGCGTGGCCATGGACGAGTTCCACTACTTTGCCGACCCCGACCGCGGCTGGGCCTGGCAGGTGCCGCTGCTCACCCTGCCCCACACGCAGTTTATGCTCATGAGCGCCACGCTCGGCGATGTCACCGCCATCGCCGCCTCACTCGAGGAGCACACCGGCGCTGCTTGCGACTTGGTCGTCGATGCCCCGCGCCCTGTTCCGCTGAGCTACGACTATGTAACGACCTCTCTCGAGGGCACCGTCGAGCTCGCGATGCGCCGCGGAGAGGCCCCGCTCTATATCGTGCACTTTAGCCAGGATGCCGCCCTTGCGACGGCACAATCGCTCGCCAATTTTGGCATCGCCAGCAAGGAGCAGCGCGAGGCCATCAAAGAAGCGGCAAAGGGAACGAGCTTCTCGACGGCCTTCGGCAAGATCCTCAAGCGCTTGCTCGGCTGCGGCGTCGGCGTGCACCATGCCGGCATGTTGCCGCGCTATCGCCTGCTGGTCGAGCGCCTGGCGCAGCAGGGCCTGCTGCCCGTCATCTGCGGTACCGATACGCTCGGCGTCGGCATCAACGTACCCATCCACACCGTGGTGCTCACCGCGCTCACCAAGTTCGATGGCTACAAGATGCGTCGTCTGCGCGCCCGCGAGTTCCATCAGATTGCCGGTCGCGCCGGCCGCTCGGGCTTCGATACCGAGGGCATGGTGATTGCCGAGGCACCCGAGCACGAGATCGAGAACGCCAAGCTCATGGCCAAGGCGGGCGACGACCCCAAGAAGCTCCGCAAGATTAAAAAGAAGAAGGCCCCCGAGGGCTTTGTCACCTGGAACAAGCAGACCTTTGAGCGCCTGATCGAGACGCAGCCCGAAACGCTCAAGCCGCGCCTTCGCATCACACACTCCATGGTGATTAGCGTGGTCGAGCAGGGCGGCGATGCCCGTGCCCGTGTACACGACCTCATCGAGACAAGCCTGCAGACCCCCGAGGAAAAGACCAAGCTCGAGGTTCGTGCCGACGAGATCTTCGCCACGCTCATCGACTCCGGCGTCGTCGTTCGCACCGAGGTGCCGCCCGCGCCCGACGCCCCGACTGACGCCGCGCCGGACATCGACTATGCACTGACGGTCGATCTGCCCGAGGACTTTGCGCTCGACCAGCCGCTCTCGCCGTTCTTGCTTGCCGCATTGGAGCTGCTCGATCCCGAGAGCGAGACCTATACCATGGACCTGATCTCGATGGTCGAGGCAACGCTCGAGGATCCCAAGCAGGTGCTGCGCGCACAGGAGCGCGCCGCACGCGATCGCGCTATGGCCGAGATGAAGGCCGACGGCATTGAATATGAGGAGCGCTTGGAGCGCATTCAGGACGTCACGTACGAAAAGCCGCTCGAGGATTTGCTCGACGCCGCTTTTGACAAGTACTGCCAGGAAGTACCCTGGGCAAACGACTACCAGCTCTCTCCCAAGAGCGTCCTGCGCGATATGCTGGAGAGCGCGAGCGATTTTAAGGGCTACATTCAAAAGCTCGGCATCGCCCGCTCCGAGGGCATTTTGCTGCGCTACCTGGCAGAGGCCTACCGTTCGCTTGACCGCACCGTACCCATCGAGAAACGCGACGAGCGCCTGCGCGACATTATCTCGTGGCTGGGCTTTGTGGTGCGCTCGGTGGACTCGAGCCTGGTGGACGAGTGGGAGAACGCCGGCAACCCGGCAGCCCTCGATGCCGCGCCGCCACAAGGCATCGACGAGGTCGTGACGGACCGCCGAGGCTGCACGCTACTGGTGCGCAACGCGCTCTTCCGCCGCGTGACCCTTGCCGCTCGCGAGCACGTTCGCGACCTGGGCGAGCTCGACGACGACTGGGGCATGAGCGAGATCCGCTGGCAAAAGGCGCTCGATGCCTACCACGAACAGCACGAGGAAATTCTCACCGACGGAGATGCCCGCAGTGCCGCGATGTTTTCCATCGATGAGTCCGATGAGAAGACCGCACACGTGTGGCACGTGCACCAGATCTTTGCCGACGAGGATGGCGACCACGACTTTGGCATCATGGGCGATGTCGATCTGGACGCCACGCAAGACGGCGGCGAGGTCATCTTCAAGAATTACCGTGTCGGCTTTATCGAGGATCTGCTCGAGGACTAGCCGAACATACTGGATCGAAACGAAGCGGGGCCGTTGGCAATATCGCCAGCGGCCCCGCTTTTGCACTATCTGCTATGCCTTACTCGGCTTCCTCGACCTCATACGAATCCGCCTCGGCTGGCTCATCGCCTGTCTCCGACGCGGTCTCGCGTGCCTCATCAAACGCTGCTTTCATGGTCTTGTTGCCCCACGTGAGCTTGCGAATGGTAAGTTCATCGGCCTTGTTGTGGGCCAGGCGCAGGTTCTCGGTGCTGCGGCGCAAATCGTCCTTGGTCTTCTCGAGCTGCTTGATGGCGGCATCGATTTCCTTGATTGCCGACTCGAATTGCTTACTCGCCAGGTTGTAGTTGCGCGAGAAGCCGTCCTTGAACTTCTCCATCTTGGCCTCGAAGTTCGTGACATCGATGTTCTGCTGTTTGTACTCCGCCAGCTCCTGCTTATAGCGCAGCGAACCCATGGCGGCGTTGCGCAGAAGCGTGATCATGGGAATGAAAAACTGCGGACGGATCACGTACATCTTCTCGTAGCGATAGCTCACGTCCACGATGCCGGCATTGTAAAGCTCGCTCTCGGGCTCGAGCAGCGTGCAGAGCACTGCATACTCACAGCCTTTCTGGCGACGATCGTGGTCGAGCTTCTTAAAGAAGTCCTCGTTTTTATGCTTGGTCGCGGTCTCGTCGTTCTCGTTTTTCATCTCGAACATAATCGAAATGACCTCGTTGCCGCTTGCGTCGCACTCGCGGAAGATAAAGTCGCCCTTGGTACCCTCGGACGCATCGTTATCCTTCTCGAAGTACGCGTTAGGAAATGCCGTCATGCGCAGACGGTTGAACTCGGTCTCGCAGTGCTGCTCGAGCGACTCGCCCACCATCTTGGTGGACAGGCGGACCTTCATGTCCTTAAGGCGCTCAATCTCTTCATCCTTGTAGCGAATCAGGTCATCGCTCGCACGCTTGGCCTGCGCAAGCTCGAGCTCGTGTGCCGCCTTGGCCTGCTCCTCGCGAGAATCGCGCACCGCCAACTCGCTCGTCAGCTTGGCACGTGCCTCATCGCGCTCTCGCTCCGCCGCGGCGACCGCCTCCGACAGGTTCATTTTTGCCATCAGCTCCTGCTCGCGCAGCTGGGCACGCAGACCCTCGGCCTCTTGCTCGGACTGAGCCTTTGCGGCGGAAAACTTCTCTTGTACCTGCGCGCGGTAGTCAGCAAGCGCGCGCTCGGCCTCGCTGCGAGCGGCATCAAGCTCACGCTGCGACTCTGCCGCGGCGGCGGCAAGCGCCATCTCCTGGGCCTTGTCCGCCGCGGCAAGCCTAGCCTGCAGCTCGGCAATCTGAGCGTCACGTGCAGCTAAATCGTTTTGAGCAGCGTTGCGCGCGGCCGACTCGACAAGCTTGGCTTCGTCATCTTTGCGTCCCAGCTGCGCACGCAAATTGTCGATCTCGCGCTGAAGCTCGGCGTTTTCCTTTTGAGCGTCGGCACGGGCCTCAACCGCTGCGCGCTGACTTGCGCTCTCGCGCTCTGCGGCAGCGCCCTCGAGCTTGGCGCGCAGCTCGGCAAGCTCAGCATCGCGCTTGGCAACCTCTTGTGCCAGCTTCTGCTCCGCAGTGTTCTTCTGCTCGGCAAGCTGAGCATTGCGCTGAGACTCTGCCTTTTGCAAGGCAGCCGTCGAACGCGAGCGCTCAAGCTCCAGCGCCTGCTCGCCCTCGCGCTGGACTGCCTTCACACGCTCATCCAGGTCGCGCGAAAACTCGGCATTGCGCACTTGCTTGACGATATCCGCATAGCCGGATGCGTCGACCTTAAAAACTTCGCCACAATGCGGGCACTTGATCTCGTTCATAGCAGCTCCTCGATGGACGTAAATTTCAACCGCCTACACTCTACCGCGCCGCACGGACAAAAAAGACGCCGCTGCCATAATGGCAACGGCGCCAGAACCACCACAAAGGGGACAGGCGCCTTTGTGGTGGTTTGTGTGATGGTTCGAGAATTACAGTCCAAAGAAGTCAAGGATTTGATCACGGCTTACGGGCTTGTAATCGTTGGCATCGAGGCCAACGTCGTAGCGAAAGATAGGGCGCTCGCGATCGCGATTGCGCGCGTTGGTGCGGTCTCCCCTGCTGTGAATGTGCCCGTGCAGCATGATGGCGCCGCGCGCCTTGCCATTCCAGCTGAGCATGGGGTAATGGCTCATTACCAGGCGATGGCCCTTAGCGTAACCGGGGGCGACCTCCAGATAATCGCGCACCTCATCCCAAATGTGCGGCGCGTCCGGATCTCCCCAATCGCCATCATGGTTACCACGGATGAGCGTCACGTTCTGGCATTCGATGCGCTCGCGCAGGCGCGCTGCCTCCGCCATGGGCAAACGATACGTAAAGTCTCCCAGGATATAGAGGCGGTCGTCCACAGCCACGCACTCATTGATGGCATCGATGACCTTGCGGTTCATCTCCTCGACCGAATCAAACGGTCGATCCGCGTCGTGCAAGATATTCGTATCGCCCAGGTGCAGGTCGGCGGTAAACCACATCATCGTCTCTGTCCTCATTTCGCAACGCGTATAAGACCTGTTTAGTATACAAACGCGGCGATGAGACAGTCACCCAAAGAGCCCGCCAAACAGACCTCGGCGGCGCTTGTCCTGCTTTTTCGACGCGTCACCCTGGGCGTTCTTGTCCTGCCGCTTCTTACGATCCTGTTCCAACTCATCGTCATCGAGCAGCATATCCCACTCAAACGGATCGTCTACCAGATCGAACAGGTCATCGTCATCAAACATGGCCGCCCCCATTGCCGATTAGCGAGCATCCACCACATAGTTGAGAAGTCTACGGGCCCGTGCGGACACAAATTCATCCTGTCTGCGTCTTTCAATCGTTTGCCGCAACGCTTGCGCGACGGAACGCTTGCAGATAAGATAGGAACACGGATGGCACCCGTGGCAGCGGGTCTTGCCAACTCAGATACACGTTTTCATCGTGAGAAGTGGCCGTCTTCGCTTACGCGGGGGCGGCTATTTCATTCGGCCGATAAACAGGCCGAGTTCGATAGCCGCGATCAACAACGCCAATAACGAAATAACATCGCTTACGTTCATACCAAATCCCTTCTAAAGGGAGTTGGCCCATCCGTGCTCCATAGCAGTAGTCTAACGCAAAATGCGGGTAATAGGAACATATGTTCGTATTACCCGCACCCTTTTCTAATGCACAAACATGCGCACGAACTTGTGCTTCCAGCTTGCGTAAGGGGCATAGCGGAACGGCACGTCCAGCCACGTTGCCTTGTTCACGATGCTCTTCTTGTGGCTAAACGTATCGAAGCTCTCGCGTCCATGGTACTGCCCCATACCGCTCGCGCCCATGCCGCCAAAGCCCATATGGCTCGTAGCCAGATGCATAATGGTGTCGTTGACGCAGCCGCCGCCAAAGGGCACGTAGCGCGCAAAGCGCTGCTGGACCGCGCGATCCTGACTAAAGATATACAGGGCCAGCGGCGTCGGGCGATTCGTGATGAACGCTTCGGCCTCGTCTAAGCTCTCAAACGTCAGCACCGGCAAGATGGGACCGAAGATTTCTTCCTGCATCACGGCGTCATCGGGGGACACGCCGTCCAAAATCGTTGGCTCAATCTTGAGCGACGACTCGCGCGCGGCACCTCCAAGCACGACCTTATCGGGATCGATCAGCCCGCGCACGCGCGCAAAATGCTTGGCGTTGACGATATGCCCGTAGTCCTCGTTATCGAGCGGATGTTCACCAAACATACGGCAAGCCTCTTCCTTGATGAGGCCCAGCAGCTCGTCGTGCACGCGCGCATCGACCAGCAGGTAGTCGGGCGCCACGCAGGTCTGTCCCACGTTGAGCCATTTACCAAAGGCGATACGCCGCGCCGCGACCTTCAAGTTTGCCGTCGCGTCCACGATGCAGGGGCTCTTGCCGCCCAGCTCAAGCGTCACAGGCGTGAGGTTTTTGCTCGCGCGCTCCATGACGAGCTTGCCGACCGGAACACTACCGGTAAAGAAGATTTTGTCCCAGCATTCATCGAGCAGCGCCTCATTCTCGGCGCGCCCGCCCTCGACAACCGTCACCAGGCGCGGATCAAATGCCTCTTCACAGATCTGCTTGAGCACCGCGCTCGATGCCGGAGCATAGGCGCTCGGCTTGATGACCACGGTATTGCCCGCGGCAAGGGCGCCGGCGAGTGGCTCGAGCGTCAGCAAAAACGGGTAGTTCCACGGAGCCATGATGAGTGTGACGCCATAGGGCACGGACTGCGTCTTGCACACACTCACGGCGTTGGCGAGGTCACACGGACGCAGGCGCGAACGACTCCATCGAGCCACATGCGCAATCTGATAACGAATCTCGGAAAGCGAGGTGCCGATCTCGCACATATACGCCTCGTCATGCGACTTTCCCAAATCGGTCTTGAGCGCATGGGCAATATCGGCCTCGTGGGCCCGCACTGCGTCGCGCAAGCTCACGAGCGCGCGACGGCGAGCGTTGACATCAAACGTGGCGTGCGTCTTAAAATAGGCGCGCTGATCGGCAACGATGCGCGCGATTTCCTCGGTGTTCATGGGCCCTCCTAGTTCTCGTCTTCAAACATACCACCCGCAACGACCTCGTACATATGCTCGAGTTCCAAACGGTCCATTAAAAGCGGAACGGGGTACAGGGGATTGGCCTCGGCATCGGCATGCGCCGCCCTCTCCGGAATGTCGGGGCGGCGGCCATCGCGCA
>URNQ01000049.1 GCA_900549245.1 uncultured Collinsella sp. | reverse complement strand
CTTTCCTCGGCGCGAAAAGAATTGGCAGGACTACGACATCCGCCGCGCCTTCACCGCGCAGATCATCATCGACAAGCTGAAGAAGCGCGACGGTATCACGATCGACAACATGACCGAGGCGCTCGACCGCTGCGTGGAAGACGGCGTGAAGGAAATCGTCGTGCAGCCGACGCATCTCATGGCTGGCCTGGAATACGCCGACGTGAAAGACGAGCTCGACAAGTACGCCGACAAGTTCGACAAGATCTCGCTCGGCGACCCGCTGCTCACCTCCGACGACGACTACAAGAAGGTGGCCGCAGCCATTAAGGAGAACATGGCGTCCTTCGACGACGGCAAGACGGCGCTATGCCTCATGGGCCACGGCACCGAAGCCGATTCCAACGCCGACTATGCCAAGATGCAGGAAGTGTTCAAGAACGAGGGCTTGACGCAGTTCTTCGTCGGCACCGTCGAGGCTGAACCGACCTGCGAGGATGTTATCGCCGCTGCGAGCGCCGCAGGGTACAAGAAGGCCGTGCTCGCGCCGTTCATGGTGGTCGCGGGCGACCACGCGAACAACGACATGGCAGACGAGACCGACCCCGACAGCTGGGCTGCGAAGTTCGTGGCCGCCGGCTTCGAAGTGACGTGCCTGCTCCAGGGTCTGGGACAGAACGCCGCGGTCGACGACATCTACGTCTCGCACGTGGACGACGCCATCGCCAAGCTGTAAACTCGCCGCGCACGGGAGCGCCGGTCGCGTCCCCGTGCAACGGGCATGCGCCTTCCCCGACCGACGGCGCATGCCCTTTGCATTCGCATCCCGCCCGCCCACCGCACGGCGCGGGCGGTAGAAGCGATTGAAAGGAATCCCTCCATGTTGAAGAAAACCCTCGTCTTCGCCCTGTCGGCGGCGCTTCTCGCGTTCTCGCTCGCCGGCTGCGCCGGAAATTCAAGCGACAGCGCAAAGGCAAGCAATACCGATTCCCAGGAAAAGACCGAGCAGGCGGCCGATGCGACCGAGGGCGCAAGCGCTGCCCCCATCACCGCCGACAAGGTGGCCGACGGCACCTATCCGATCACCGTAGATTCCAGCTCGAACATGTTCAGGATTGTGGACGCCCAGCTCATCGTGGAAAACGGCTCCATGCACTGCGTGATGACGCTTTCCGGCACGGGCTACGGCAAGCTCTTCATGGGCACGGGCGACGAGGCTGCCGCCGCGAGCGAGGCCGACTTCATCCCCTATGTGGAAAACGCGGAAGGCAAGTACACCTACGACGTGCCCGTTGATGCGCTCGACGAGGACACCGCCTGTGCCGCGTGGAGTATTAGAAAAGAGCAGTGGTACGACCGCACGCTTGTGTTCGAATCCGCCGGCGTCGATCTGCGCGCCGACGCACTGAAGTAACGCCATGCGGTCGATTCTCCCCAAGGGGGAAAACAGGAAGCGCCACAGCATCGCGGCGCGCGCGATCACCTGCGTTCTCGTCGCCCTGCTCGCGCTTCCCTTCGCGGGGTGCAGTGCGAGCCCGAACGCGACCGGTGGCACGGCGGGCTCTCAGGAATACACTGTGAGTGTCTCGCTTTCCGGTGGGTCAGGGCGCGCAAGCATCGCCTCACCCACCACAATTGTGAAGGATGGCGACACCTACACCGCGACCATCACCTGGTCGAGTTCGAACTACGACAAGATGACCGTCGACGGCGTGGACTACGCGCCCGTAAACGACGGCGGCAACTCCACGTTCGAGATACCCGTCACGCTCGACGAGGACATCGCCGTGTCGGCCGAGACCGTCGCCATGTCGACGCCGCACACCATCGACTACACGATCCACTTCGACTCATCCACCATGAAGGAGAAATCGGGCGACGATGCAAGCGGCGGCTCCCCTGCAGGAACGGCTTCAAGCGCCGCGGCCGACTTCCACAACGCCGATTTGGGCTGCGGCTGGGAGCCGACGGGGGCGCTTCAGCTTGAATACGCCGAGCACTTCACTGTCGACGAGTTCGAAGGCGGTCTGCGGCTTATCTGCGTTTCGAATGGGGAGCGTTTCCTCGTGGTGCCGCAAGATGCGAAGGTACCTGATGGGTTGAGCTCCGACATCGCGGTCATAAGGCGCCCCGCCGACAAGGTGTACCTCGTGTCGTCGGCGACGATGTGCCTGGTCGACGCGCTCGATGCGAACGACAATATCATCATGTCGGGCACGAAGGCCGACGATTGCTCGGTCGCGGGCTTCAAAAGCGCGCTCGAAAGTGGGGCGATCGCCTACGGCGGCAAGTACAGCGCGCCCGACTACGAGCGAATATCGGCCTCGGGCTGCACGCTCGCCATCGAGAACACCATGATCAACCACACGCCCGATGTGAAGGAAAAGCTGCAGAAGCTCGGGCTCGTCGTGCTCACCGAACAGTCGTCGAGCGAGCCCGAAGCACTCGGGCGCGTCGAGTGGATTAAGCTTTTCGGCGTCCTGTTCGACAAGGAAGACGAGGCCGCGCACCTGTTCAACGAGCAGAAGGCCCGCGTCGAGCAAACGTCGGGGCTCGCGTCGTCAGGTAAAACCGTGGCGTATTTCTACATTAACTCGAACGGGGCCGCCGTCACGCGGCGGGCGGGCGACTACGTGGCGCAGATGATCGAGCTTGCAGGCGGCAGTTATGCGCTCGATGACGCGCAGACGGCGTCGACGTCAGGTTCGTCAGTAACGCTCGAAATGGAGCGCTTCTACGCGACGGCGAAGGATGCCGACATCATCGTCTACAACGGCACCATCGACGAATCGGTTGCCACCTTGAACGACTTCGTAGGCAAAAACGCGCTATTGTCGCAGTTCAAAGCCGTGAAGAACGGCAACGTCTGGGTCACAAGCGCCGACATGTACCAGCAGATGACTTCTACCGCCGACATTATCGACGAGCTGCACGGGGCGTTCACCGGCGATGACGCGAGCGACTTCCATTATCTGAGGAAGCTCGGTTAGCGCCATGAGAAGCCGGCTTTCCATGGCATACGACGAATCGGGGCGCGCCGCGCGGTGTCGCGTCGTGACGGCGCTGCTCGCTGTTGCCCTCATCGTGCTCGTCGGGGCCAACCTGTGCATCGGGAGCGTGCTCGTGCCCGCAGACCACATCCCCGGCATCCTTTCGGGCGGCGCGACCAATTCCATGGAAAGCCAGGTCATCTGGGAGATTCGCCTGCCGCGCGTGCTTTCAGCCGTGCTTCTCGGCGGGGCACTTTCGCTTTCCGGGTTCCTGCTGCAGACGTTTTTCAACAACCCCATCGCCGACCCGTTCATCTTGGGCGTCTCCTCGGGCGCAAAGTTCGTCGTCGCGCTTACGATGATCGTACTTCTAGGCGCGAACCAGGCCATGTCCTCGCCGGCCATGGTGGCCGCAGCGTTTCTGGGCTCGCTTATCACCATCGGCTTCGTGCTCCTCATCGCACGGCGCATAAGTTCCATGGCCATGCTCATCGTGGCGGGCGTCATGGTGGGATACATCTGCTCGGCGGCGACGAACTTCCTCATCGCCTTCGCCGACGACCAGTCCATCGTGAACCTGCACAACTGGTCTTTGGGTAGCTTCTCGGGTTCGAGCTGGGACGACATCGCGGTCATCGCGGTCGTGGTTATCACCGTGAGCGCATGCGTATTCGCGATATCGAAGCCCCTTTCCGCCTTCCAGCTGGGAGAAGCCTACGCGAAAAGCGTCGGCGTGAACGTCGAACGCTTCCGCGTGGTGCTCGTCCTTCTAGCGAGCATGCTCTCCGCCTGCGTGACCGCGTTCGCTGGTCCGGTGTCGTTCGTAGGCATCGCGGTTCCGCATCTCGTGAAGTCGGCGCTAAAGTCGTCGAAGCCCATCCGCGTGATTCCTGCGTGCTTCTTGGGAGGCGCCATCTTCTGCGCGGGCTGCGATTTGATCGCGCGCACGCTGTTCTCTCCCGTCGAGCTTTCCATCAGCGCCGTCACCGCCATCTTCGGCGCTCCGGTGGTTATCGCGCTCATGTTGAAGAAGCGAGTGAGGTAGATGGGGGAATTCGTGCCGCGGCCCAAAACGCTCGGAGGGGACATTCCATGCTTAGACAGTCCTGAGCTCGCACGAAAGCGCCAGAAGGCACTTTCGGCTCGTGCGGAACTGCGCGCGGAACGCCTCTTCCGAGCGGAGCCGAACCTCGAAACTACGGTCGAAACGCAGGCTGACGGAGCGCCGCTTTTCCACATAAGCGACCTGTCGGCGGGCTACGACAAGAAGGTCGTAGTCGGAGGCGTCGATCTGGAGGTTCGCGCGGGCGACGTCGTGGCGCTCATCGGGCCGAACGGCTCGGGCAAGTCGACCATCTTAAAAACCATCACACGCCATCTGGCACCGCTTGCCGGCGCGGTCGAGCTCGACGGACGGGAGATTTCCCGATGGAAGACGGCGGAGTTTGCAAGGAACCTTGCCGTTATGCTGACAGATCGCCCCCGGACCGAGCTCCTCACCTGCCGCGATATCGTAGAGGCGGGAAGGCATCCCTACACCGGACGAATGGGCACACTATCGCCCAACGACCATAGTCGGGTCGACGAGGCCATGAAAACCGCACATGTGGAAGAGCTCGCCGAGCGCGACTTCATGCAGATAAGCGACGGGCAACGCCAGCGCGTCATGCTCGCACGCGCCATCGCGCAGGATCCGCGTGTGCTCGTGCTCGACGAGCCCACGTCGTATCTCGATATCCGCTACCAGATCGACCTGCTGCGAATACTTCGACACCTTGCGAAATCGCGTAATGTGGCTGTCATCATGTCCATCCACGAACTCGAACTCGCGCAGAAAAGCGCCGACAAGGTGATTTGCGTGAAGGACGGCCGGGTCTTCCGCGCCGGCGTACCCGAGGACATATTCACGCGCGAGACGATTGGCGAGCTCTACGGCCTTCAGCATGGCACCTTCAACGAGCGCTTCGGCAGCGTGGAAATTGGGCGCCCGCACGGCGATACGCACACGTTCGTCATCGCCGGCGCAGGTACGGGTTCGGCTGTGTTTCGCCAGCTCATCCGGCAGGGCAAGGCGTTCTACGCGGGCGTTCTGCACGAAGGGGACATCGACTGCGAGCTCGCGCGCGACTTGGCGGCGGAATGCGTGGTCGAGCGCGCCTTCGAGCCGATCGGGGATAAAACCATAGCCCGCGCCAAAGAGCTCCTCGTCCACTGCGCGCGCCTTATCGTGTGCCCCGTCGCCTTCAGCACCATAAACGCCCGCAACGCAGAGCTCGTCAAGTTCGCACGCTCGCACGGTATCGAGGTCATGCGAGCGTGCGAAGGCGCATCGGAGGATTCCCAATTGGAGTGGGAAGGATAAACTGGACTTTCTTTTAAGGATCCTCAGGCTACAGCTCCTACGCCGGCGAGGTCTACAAGGCGCCGGAGAACCTCGTGAACAGGAATTTCCACGCCGACGAGCCCAACCTGCTGTGGCTCACCGACATCACCGAGTTCAGACTCCCGG
Organism: uncultured Collinsella sp.; assembly: GCA_900549245.1. Lineage (GTDB taxonomy): Bacteria > Actinomycetota > Coriobacteriia > Coriobacteriales > Coriobacteriaceae > Collinsella. Next base: position 4,510 of record URNQ01000049.1, on the reverse strand, counting down.
GCGGCGAGAAGGTCTACCTGAGCCCGGTCATCGACTGCTTCGGCGGGATGCTCGTCGCCTGGTCGATCGGGCTGCACCCCGACAAGCGCCTCACGAACTCGAGCCTGCGCCTAATCCAAGCGAGATTCCAGACTCGACAGGCCATTGAGAGTCAGGTCGTTGGCGACCTCCGAGACACGCTCGATAGGAACCGAACCATCAGACAGCGCCCACGTGCGATAGATACCGATAATACCGGACAGCAAAAACGCCAGATAGTAATCGAACATCTCGTCCTTGAGGCCGTGGGGCAGCAAGTCGCGCTCGGCAATCTCATGCTCGAGCGGCACGCGCAAACGCGTCATAAAATCGTCGAGCGGGATGTTTTCAATCAGCTGGCGATTGAGCACGAGGTTATTGCAAAGTGCCTCGTTGATGGTCTTAAAGAAGGTAGCCGCCGCTCCAAGGGCGCGCTCGTTGGGGTCACTGCCCATAGTGGAAAGCGTCTTTTCGACCGAGTCGACGATCATCTCGACCACATCGGCGGCGATGGCATCGAGCAGGCCGTCGACCGTGCCAAAGTGCACGTAGAAGGTCTTACGATCGACATTTGCCTCACGCGCGATGGCACTCACGGTAATATCGGCAAGCGGTTTATCCATCAGCAGGCGCTCAAACGCAGAAAGGATGGCATTGCGGCTGCGAACGATGCGGCGGTCGAGACGCGGTTTGCTGGTGTCCATGGACGTGTCCCTTCGGAATGTGAGCATTCATCAACAGATGAGAGTTAATCTACGTAAGAGGATTATCCCCCATCCGGCACAAAAAAGCCCGGCAACATGAAGAACGCACGACCAACTGTTACGCCTTAGGGAGCTTCATTTTGTTCAAAGCAGCCGGGGACACACGGATGCCGTCGCCTGTCTGGCGCACATAGGCCTTATGCGACGGTTTGGCGGCCCCAGAAGCCTTCTGAGCATGCAGATTGGGATCCACGGTAACCGCATTCACAGGATGGGGCTTTGCAGGCTTAGAGGACGTCTGAGGCGATCGTCCGAGCTTGCGCATCGCGCGATCCCAGCGTGCGTGGATACTCTCGTTGTGAGCACTCTTAAGACCCAGCAGGGGCGCGGCCAAAATCGTCGGCGCGATAAACGTAATGAGGCGCCACAGCAGATAACCGGCGGTCGACGCCGATCCAAAGAAATGACCCAGGAACAGTGCGAAGCCGCCCTCGGCGCCGCCGGTGCCGCCGGGCAGGGGAACAGCAGAGCTCAGGAGCTGAACAAAGGCACTCGCGGCCATGACCGAGAAAAAGTCGACTTCGTGGTGGCCAAAGGCAAGCATCAGAAAATACGGCACGAGGTAGAAAAACGCGAGCTGCAACATGGTGATGACCACCGTGAGCAGCATGGACGAAAAGTGGCCGGCCGAAAGCTTGAACTTCTCGGAGAACGAGTAGATTTCGCCGTCGACAAACGTGCGCCATCCCTCGATCTTAGTGGCCGAGACACCTATGCGCTCGAGCCAATTGATGATGCAATGGGCGACGCGCGTGACGGTCTTAGGCATGAGCGCGACGGCGAAGATACCAAGCAAGATGCAGCAGTGGCCGCCAAAACTAAAGACGCACAGCAGCGTCATGTCGCCATAGCGCTCGGCAAAAAACGGCATGCGAGCAAGCAATAGGATAGCGCCCCAGGCAACAAGGCCAAACTGATACACGATAAAACGCGTGAACTGCGTGGCGCCGGCCTCGCCGACATTTTGGCCCGCTTTGGTCAGGCGGTAGATCTGGGCAGGCGTAGAGCCCATCATCATGGGTGTCAGATTACCAAAGAAGATGCCACTCGCCTCGACCGAAATGAGGTCGCGGATACCGACGGGCGAATTGGGGTCGAGCCAAACGGCAATCGCGTACGCCACGATACCAAAAAAGAGGTATAGAAACATGCAGAAGCATGCAGCGAGGAGCCAGGGCGCCTGGACGCTCGACATAGCAGCCCAGAACTGCCCCATCTGCCCGGTTACCACCAGATAGACGATATAACCCACCAGCACAACGCCGATAAAGATTGCGCCGCGGCGTGCGCTCTTATTGTCATCGCCGCCCGAGGCCTCAACCTCGACCTGGGGCTTAGACGTATGCTGAGAGGACTCCGTCATGAGACTCCTTCTAACAGTCAAAATATCTTGGATATTGTACCCGTAAGGGCCATAGGAAGAACGCAAAGCTCTGGTTCAAACGGGAATTGCAGACGGTTGTTTGAAAATAAAAACCCGGGCTTCCATAGGAAGTCCGGGTATCAGATGCGTGGTAGCCCGTACCAGATTCGAACTGGTGATCTCCGCCTTGAGAGGGCGGCGTCCTAAACCGCTAGACGAACGGGCCACATGACATCTGCACTGCCGTGCTGCGAGGAAATATATTACGGGACAAAAAAGATCAGCGCAAGAAGAAATTCCAAATTGCCGAAAAAATTGTCGGCAGGTTATGGAACGCGCAGGTCAACTGGTTAGCTAGTTCAAGTTGAGATGAGCCAGGAGGGCTTCGCGGTTGTTGGGGATGTTGTCCTCGATCACGGCGTCGAGGGCGGCGTTGAGAAGCTGTCCCAGCTCCGGCCCCGGCTTGACGCCGGCGCGGATCAGGTCGCCACCATTGATGGCAAGCATCTTGAGTGTATAGGGCTCCCCCGCCTGCAGCAGATCGTGGGCGAGCGTACGCATCTCCTCGATCGTCTCGACGTAATAGAAGCACGAGGGCGCCTTGCCGAGCGTGTCGGCACGCTTAAGGTCCATGAGCTCGTCCATCAGACGCGGCGTATCGACACCCTCGGCCGAAAGCGCGCGCATCATATTGAGCAGGCAGGAGCGCTCGGGGCGCAGCGGCTTGTCATGGTATTTGATCAGCAGGCACACATCGCGCACCAAATCGTGCGAGAGCGCCAGGCGATCCATGATGACACGCGCCTTCTTGGCGCCGAGCTCGGGATGGCCGTAGAAGTGGCCGCTGCCGTCGTGATCGACCGTAAAGCACTCGGGTTTGGAAACGTCGTGCAAAAACGCCGCCCACATAAGGCTCGACGAGGGCGCGACGCCGTCGCACAGCGCCAGCTCCCCTGCCACCGTCAGCACGCGGGCGATATGCTCGTAGACGTTAAACGCATGATAGACGCTGCGTTGATCAAACCCGCGAGCGGACGCGAGCTCGGGCACGGCGGCGCAAACAAGCTCGGGGTAGCGCAGCATCGCGTCTCCCCCATGACCGGTCGAAAGAATGCCCTCGAGCTCAATACCCACGCGCTCGCGCGCCACGGCGTCGAGCAGCGGCGCGCACTCGACAAGCGCGCGCTTAGTCTCGGGCTCAATCATAAAGTCCAGGCGGCAGGCAAAGCGCACCGCACGCAACATGCGCAGGGCGTCCTCGTTAAAGCGACGCTTGGGATCGCCGACAGCGCGAATCAGCTTGCGCTCCAAGTCACCCTGGCCGTCGTAGCGGTCGACAAGCCCGCGCTCGGGATGCCAGGCCATAGCGTTGACGGTAAAGTCGCGGCGCGCCAGATCGTCCTCGAGCGAGGCGGCACGCTCCACACTCTGGGGATGGCGACCATCGGTGTAAAAGCCATCCAGACGGTACGTGGTGACCTCGATACGCTCGCCATCGGAAATAGCCGTGATTCCGCCAAATTTAATGCCCGACTCCACAACCGCGATGCCGGCGGCCTCGAGCGCCGCTTTGGACTCCTGCCACAGGCCGCTGCAACACATATCTACATCGTGGCTGGGGCATCCCATCAGCGCGTCACGCACCCAACCGCCCACATACCAGGCCTCAAGACCGGCATCCTCGAGGGCTCGCAACACGCGCAGAGAGGCGGCTGACGGCTGCGTGGCGTTGAGCGAAACATTGCACATTCCTGTGGCCTCCTGCGATTGCGGGTATATCGATTGACGGTTTCCAAGAAGTCTAGCAAGAAACGGGAGCGGGCGCACACGCAAACGCGTTTCAAGCACGATTGAATCCCAAGAGCTCTGCCACCGAAATGAAAAAGCACCCGCCTCGGTAATCCGAGACGGGTGCTCAACAAAGCAAGAAACCAAGGCCCGTACGTTGCGTTAGCAGACCTGACGGATGGCGATACCCTTCTGATACTCATCGACCTTAGCAAAATCGCCCAAACCCGGGCACTCGACCACGTTGGCGCCGGTGGCCATCGAGAGGCGCAGAGCGTCCTCAACACGCTCGGGAGCGTCGTGCCACACGGACAGGAAGGCAGCGAGCGAGGAATCGCCGGCGCAGACCGTCGACAGCAGCTTGACCTCAAAGGTGCGGTTGGCAAACCAGATGTGCTCGCCGTTGGAGAAGTACGCGCCGTCGCCACCAAGGGTCAGCAGGACGTTCTTGGCGCCCTTGGCATGCAGCTCGGCCATCGCGCCCTTGACAGACTCGTCGTCGCCACCGCTCACCTTAATGCCAAAGATGTCGAGCAGCTCGTCGTCGTTGGGCTTAATGAGCAGCGGCTCCATGGCA
>URNQ01000048.1 GCA_900549245.1 uncultured Collinsella sp. | reverse complement strand
TGTTGCACAGGCCGCAGCAATAGCCGCATGCGCATGCCTGCCAATAAGCGTACCGATGCCTACCTCGATGTTGTTGAGCAGGCCGGTTTGTCCGCGCTTGTCCGTGAGGTTGAGTTCGTTAAGCCCGACGACGAAAAGGGCGCGGTCGTTGCGAAGATCCTCGATGAGAACCCCGATATTGACGGCATCTTTGCGGGAGACGATACGATGGCGGCCATCTGTCTCAACGTGATGAAGCAGCGCGGCTTGAGCGCTCCAGACGATATTAAGGTCGTGGGCGCGGATGGTGCCCGCCGAACTATGACGTTTATGCCTGACTTAACAACCGTACGTCAAGATATCGATCGCATCGGAGAGCTCGCGGCGCAATCCATCATCGCTCTTATTAACGGCGATAATCCCGAATCGAATATCAAGCTCCCCGTTGAACTCATTGAGGGCAAAACCGCGTAGTTCATCCCGTGCCAAAAGAATTCCTCAAACGCCTCTGATGACCGTTCACCGGCATATGTCAACCGTTTGCCGACGACTGGAACTGCGAAAAGACGTATTGGTGTGAAAACGTTTGACATATGAAAACGATTGACATATCTTGCCATTGTACCGAGTTAGTATGTCGTGGAAAGGAAGTCTCGGATGCACAAGGTGTATTACCAGCCTGAGGGAATTTGGGTAGGCGACATCATGCCGTACGGCGAGGACGGCACGTTCTATCTCTATCATCAGCGTGACACGCGTAACCCCGAACCTTTCGGAGAGCCGTTTGGCTGGGCACTCGCTACGACCAAGGATTTCGTCAACTACAAGGACTTTGGCGAGAGCCTTGAGCGTGGCGGCGACGAGGAAGTCGACCAGTACATTTATGCCGGCACGGTGTTTAAGGTGGGCGACAAGTACCATGCGCTCTACACTGGTTGCAATCGCGATAAGGTCCGCGCACGTTTGATGAAGCAGGTTCTTCTTCACGCAACGAGCGACGACGCCGTCAAGTGGGAGAAGAACATCGCCGAGACGCTGCTTCCGCCCCAGGAGGGTTACGATGACCGCAACTGGCGCGATCCCTTTGTGCTTTGGGATGAGGAGAACGAAGAGTACATGCTCATCCTCGGCACGCGTGTGGGCGAGGACAAGCGTCTGATGACCGGCCGCCTGGTCAAGTTCACCTCCAAGGATCTGACCAACTGGGAGTTCCAGGGCGACTGGTGGAACCCGGGCCTGTACACCATGTTTGAGATGCCTGATCTCTTTAAGATGGGCGACTGGTGGTACCTCGTCTTTTCCGAGTACAGCGACGGCAACAAGACCCGTTACCGCATGTCCAAGTCCATCAACGGTCCTTGGATTACCCCCGCTGACGACTCCTTCGACGGCCGCGCGTACTACGCCGCTCGCACCGCATTCGATGGCGAGCGTCGCGTTCTCTTTGGTTGGGTTCCTACGCGTGACGAGGGCGGCGACCCCAGCTCTTACCTATGGGGTGGCACCTTTATGCCCCTCGAGATCGTTCAGCGTGCCGACGGAACGCTCGGCACCAAGCTCCCCGACAGCATGCTTGGCGCCTTTGGCGAGGCTAAGGCAGTCGAGACCTTTGAGCTTTCCTGCGAGTCGGGCAAGGTCGAGCAGGTGCTCGCCGCGGATGCCGGCTCCACCTACTTGCTCGATGCCGACATTGAGCTCGGCGGTAACGCTGCCGGCTTCTCGGTCAAGTTCGCCGAGGACGCCGAGACCGGTCTTGCCTATGAGTTCCGCGCCAACCTGCGCGAGGGCAAGCTCGAGTTCACGCCGGCTCCCCAGTACCCGTGGTTCCAGGTCAACAACATGGGCCTCGAGCGTCCGTTGTTCTTTAAGGGCGAGGGCACTCACCATGTGCGTCTGGTCGTCGACGACGACATCGCGACCATCTTTGTCGATGATGTTGCGCTCAACGCTCGCTTCTGCAACAAGCAGGGCCAGGGTGTGGCGCTTACCGTCACCGACGGTGCGCTCAAGTGCGCAAACGCAACGATCGCGTCTCTGTAGCGGCAACGAACCGTTTTATGATTTAGAAAAGGAATGGAGAGGAACATGGACTACAAGGCAGTGTCCCAGCAAGTCGTCGACAACGTCGGCGGACTGGAGAACATCGAGGGCGCCACGCATTGCGTGACCCGTCTGCGTCTGGTGCTCAAGGATACGAGCAAATACAACAAGGCCGAGCTCGAGAACATCGATGGCGTCAAGGGCGTGCTGTACAACAGTGGCCAGCTCATGATCATCTTTGGTACCGGTACCGTCAACAAGGTTTACGATGAGTTTATGGCTCTGACGGGCGTTAAGGAGATCAGCGCTTCCGAGGTCAAGGGTGCCGAGGCGGACAAGAAAGGCAAGTTCTTCTCGGTCCTCAAGGTGTTCTCGGACATCTTTATCCCCATCATTCCTGCCTTCGTCGGTGCCGCTATCATCATCGGCCTTAAGTCGTTGATCGTTGCCAACGGCCTCTTTGGCATGGAGGGCAGTCTCGCCGATCACAGCGAGTTCCTCAAGAACCTCGCAAGCTTCTTTGCCATTATCGCCACCACGTTCGACTACCTGCCTGTCCTGGTTATGTACAGCGCGGTCAAGCGTTTTGGCGGTAACCCGATCCTGGGCATCCTCGTCGGTATCGTCATGGTTCACCCGAGTCTTATGAACCGTAACACGTTCGTTATGGACCCGACGGGTGCTGAGTACTGGAACTTCGGTCCGCTATCCATTCCCATGGTTGCTTTCCAGGGCGGTGTGTTCCCTGCAATCCTGACTGCCTGGTTTATGGCCAAGGTCGAAAAGATTGCCCAGAAGTACATCCCCGAGGTCGTCTCGTTTGTCTTTGTCCCGACCGTTACCCTGATTCTTGCTAACGTTGCCCTGTTCACCGTGTTCGGCCCGCTCGGCAACCTGATCGGCGACGTCCTCGCTGGCGTAATCGATGTCCTGTACAACAGAATGGGCGTCTTTGGTGCCTTTGTCTTCGCCGCGTTCCTGCAGCCGCTCGTCGTTACCGGTACGCAGCAGTTCATCCAGGGTATCGAGGCCAACCTCGTTGCCACGACTGGCTTCAACTACATCCAGGCCATCTGGTCGGTTTCCATCATCGCCCAGGGCGGCGGCGCCATCGGCATGTACCTCATTCACAAGAAGCACTCCAAAGAGCGCAACATCTGCATGTCGTCCTTTATTCCGACGCTGGTCGGTATCTCCGAGCCCGCTATCTTCGCTGCAAACATGCGCTATTCGATCATTCCGTTCATCTGCGCATGCATCGGTGCAGGCTGCGGCGGTGCCTTCGTGAAGTTCTTTGAAGTGCGCGCTATCGGTCAGGGTCTGACCGGTGTGCTTGGCCTGCTCATCGTTACGCCCGAGACTCTCGTGTGGTATGTGGCTGGTAATCTTATCGCCTTTATCGTGCCGATCGTCTTGATCTTTGCCTACAACAAGGCAAAGGGCGTTCCGACCACCGATGAAGAGGGCGCTGGTGCTGGCTTCGATGTCAGCTTCTAGTTGAGCCGTTCAGCGTAATGTGCGGATAAGTCCATTTGAGGAAGGGCGCTCGGCTCGTGCGAGTCGAGCGTCCTTCCCTATAGACGAGAAAGTCAATGGCGATGTTTAATCAAAAAAATAAGGTGACACGCGCGGACTATGATCAGTGGCGTGCCGGACAGGATGAGACGGCTGGTCGCATCGCGTCCGACCCCGATAGGCTCCTGTTCCATGTGGAGCCTGAGCTTGGCTGGCTCAACGACCCCAACGGTTTGGTTCAGATTGGTGATACGTATCACATCTATCATCAATACGATCCGTTCGATGCTGCGCATGGCGGTCCAGTGCTTTGGAACCATCTGACGACAAAGGATTTTGTGACGTACGAGAATCACGGCCCTGTGCTGTTCCCCGATTCCGATTTGGATTCGAACGGAGCGTATTCTGGTTCTGCCTTTGTACGCGATGGCAAGATTCACTACTTCTATACCGGCAACGTCAAGCATTTTGACCGCGATGATTACGACTACGTGTTGACGGGCCGTGAGCAAAACCAGATTCATATGGTTGCCGAGAATCCCGACGAATTGGGCGAGAAGTGCATAGCTGTTGGACCGGTCGATTACCCCGACGATATCGGTACGCACGTGCGCGACCCCAAGATCCTTGAGCACGATGGTATCTACTACATGGTTCTGGGCGCTCGTACGAAAGACGACCGTGGCTGCGTGCTTGTCTATACCTCGCGCAATCTTGAGGACTGGAGCTATGCGACGCGCATTGAGTTGGGCGAGAAGTTTGGCTTTATGTGGGAGTGCCCCGATCTGTTTGAGCTCGATGGCGAGCTTATTCTCGTTTGCTGTCCGCAGGGTGTGCCTGCCGATGGTTGGCGTTACCGCAATCCGCATCAGTGCGTGTGGTTCCCCATCGAGGCCGATTGGGAGGCGCCGAGCTTTAAAATCGTCGGGCAGGGCATGCCCCCGATGGTCGATGCCGGTTTTGATTTCTATGCTCCGCAGTCCTTTGAGGATGCTGCAGGCCGGCGTTTGATGATCGGATGGTCGGGTTGCCCCGATGCGACGGCAGAAAACCCGACGGTGGCGCGCGGGTGGCAGTGCGCGTTGACGGTGCCGCGAGAGCTGAGCATGCGCGATGGTAAGCTCTGCCAGCAGCCGGCGCACGAGATTGAGAGGATGCGCGGCGACTGCGTTCGCGCGACAGGCGGTGAAACCGTTGAGGAGCCGGGACGCCTGTTTGATCTTGTGGTTTCCTGTGAGGGCGCCAAGATGGTCGAGCTCGAAATCCGCAAGGGTGTCTTTGTACGTTATGCGGACGGGATGCTTACCCTCGACATGGGTGACGAAGGCTATGGGCGCGACCAAAGGTCGATCGAGCTCAGCGAGCTTCGCGACCTGCGCGTGCTTTCGGACACTACGATGGTCGAGATTTTTGCCAACAGCGGCGAGGCGGCACTTACGAGCCGTACCTATTCGCCGGCGGTTTCGGCGATGGGGTTGCATGCCGAGGGTGCGGCGTCGATGGATTTCTACCGCCTCGCGCATTAACCGTGCGTGGAGCACGATTGGACTTGCCGGGCGGAATGTGTCGCAGTTGCCGCAGCGAACTACCGTTTATCGTGTATAGCTACCGTTTGCGGAGTAGGTAACACTCATTTATAAACCGTGTAAAATCTCAGTTAAGCACGGAGTTTTCCAGGGAGACGCTGTCCTTTGTTGTGTGCAAGGGGCGGCGTCTCTTTGGCGCTTGGACGCCGTTGTGCAACAGTGCGGCGGCGCGTGCCATGTGTTGAAAAGCCAATGTTGAGATGGGTCGTGATGATAATGGGCAAGTACGTAATCGTGGTTGAGTCTGGTTCGGATGTGACGCCGGAGCTCTGCGAACGCTACGGTATCGTGCGCGTGCCTATGCATGTCACGATTGGTGACGAGACCGTCGAGGACGGCTCGATCGATCCGCTCGAGATTTATTCGCGCTGCAACGAGTTTGGCGTTATGCCCAAGACCAGTGGCTGCGCGCCTGCGGATTTTGCTCACGTGTACGACCGTATCCATGCCGAGCAGCCCGATGCGACCATTCTGCATCTTGCGTACTCCGAGGCCACGACCTGCTCGCATCAGTCCTCTAAGATTGCAGCTAAGGGCCGCGACTACGTGTTCTCCATGGACACGCGCTTTGTCTCGGTGGGCCAGTCGCTCGTCGTCGTCGAGACCGCCAAATACATCGAGGCTCACCCCGATGCCACCGTCGACGAGATTTTTGCTTTTACGAATTCCGTCATGGACCGTGTGCTTCTGGGTTTTGTTCCTACCGACCTAGCCTTCCTTAAGGCGGGCGGTCGTCTGTCCAACGTGGCATTCCTTGGCGCCCACCTGCTCAAGATTAAGCCCTGCATTGAGGTGACGGGCGGCAAGTTCGTGGCGACCAAGAAGTTCCGCGGCTCTATGCTCAAATGCGCCCGTGCCTTTATTGACCACATGGTTGCGAAGGGCGAGATCGACTACTCGCACATTGGCCTGGCGTATTCGGTGGGCCTTTCCCAGGAGCTGCGCGACGACATGGAGGTCTATGCGCATGACCTGGGCTTTAAGGATATTACCTGGACTCAGGTTGGCGGCGTCATCTCGAGCCATTGCGGCCCGACCGCCTTCGGCGCGGTGCTCACGCTCAAGGCGTAAAGCCTGGCGTCTATCGATTTCTATTGCCTTGACGGCGGGCGGGTTGCGACAACCTTCCCGTCGCTTTTGCATGGGGCCAAATAGGACAATCCAATTGACCGCTAAACCGTTTCGCCATCAAGCATATAGGCTAGAATGACTCTGGCATTTATGTAGCTAAAACCAATGAGAGGCAAGGTAGCGGGAATGGCTGAGATGACGCTCGAGGGTGTGGACGCTCGTCCTGAGGACTCCGCGTTTGCCCTGGGCCGCGTGCATTCGATTGAGACGATGGGAACGGTCGATGGACCCGGCATCCGCTTTGTGGTGTTTGTTCAGGGCTGCCCCATGCGCTGTGCGTATTGCCACAACCCCGACACCTGGTCGGTTAACGGCGGCACCATGGTGACCGTCGAGCACCTGATGGACGAGTTCCAGAGCAACCATGAGTTTTACCGCAGCGGCGGTATTACGGTGTCCGGCGGCGAGCCGCTCCTGCAGCCCGCGTTTTTAGCCGACCTGTTCCGCGCCATGCACAATAACCCCGATGGTCGCGTGCATACCTGCTTGGATAGCTGCGGCTATGCGTTCGATCCCGCGCATCCCGAGAAGTTCGATGCCGTACTCAACGAGACCGATATGGTGCTGCTCGACATTAAACACGCCGATCCCGTCGAGCATAAAAAGCTGACCGGTTGCGATCCCGCACGCATCCTGGCGTTTGGTGATGAGCTCGCGCGTCGCAAGATTAAGGTTGTTATTCGCCATGTGGTGGTGCCGGGCATTACCGATACGGTTGAGGAGTGCGAGAAGCTCGGTCGTCTGATCGCTCCATGGCACAACGTGGTGGGCCTGGAAATGCTGCCGTATCACACGATGGGTGTCGTCAAGTACGAGCAATTGGGCATTCCCTATAAGCTCGAGGGCGTTCCACAGATGGATACCACGCGCATGCCCGAGCTGCGCAACGCCGTCATGATGGGTATGAAAAAGCGCCGCGCGGAACTCAAAAACGCTATCGGCTAGCGAGCCATTCTGCTCCCCAAGGGCACTCATTGGGGACAGACTTAAATGAGTGCCCCGGGCACCTAGTTGATTGCTAAAGAGCCCCGTCAAATTGCGGTGGAATAGTTCTTGTGTATCGGCTTATGCCGCCCAAATAGGAACTATTCCGCCGCAACTGCGTTTTGGGTGGAGATGCGCAACAGAATCGGTGTATTTGCATAGAAACGCCTGTGGTTTCTTTAAAGACGCCTTAAACGCCGCTGAATATCTTTGGAAAGAAATGCCTGCTCGGTATTATGCTGCTCGTATATAAACGGTAGCAGTCAGGAGACCACGTGCGAAACAACGCATCGCGGGATGAGTATGTGCCGCAGCATAGCAGCAGATATGAGACGAAGGGCACGTCTTCGCGTGGCCTTGCTGACGCTCGCATCCGCGTGACGAAGATTGCCGCCATTGGGATGCTGACGTTGGCGGTTATTATCCTCGGAATTACCGCCAAAACCTACGCGTCGGAGCGAATGGCACACTCAGATGCGTCAACGGTACAGACGCAAAACAAAAAGGTCTCTGAATCTAAAGCCACCGCAAGTCAAACCCTGTCGACAGCGAGTCTCAAGACGAGGCTTTCGAAGGCGGACTTTAACGATATTCCCTCAGGCGATACCGTGCAGACCTTCTCACTGGTTGATAACCAGATCCCCGTCCTGGAGGATGAGAGCCTCGCCGCGCTCCAAGATGCCCTGAGTCAGGCGCAGGAGCTGGGCGATGTGGGCGTAGTGTTCTACGACCTATCGAGCGGCAAGGGCGTGACGTATAACGCGGACGCCGAGGTGTACGGTGCGAGTAGCTACAAGGCACTTTATGCGTTGTACATCTGCGAATCTCTGGTCGAGACGGGCCAGGTCTCACTCGATGATTCCCTTGGCACCTATGGCGGCTACAACATGGGCTGGCAGACGGTGCGCGACCTGATCGAGGCCGCGGTCGTTAATTCGGACAACGATTCGTTTATCGCGTTGCGTGCGGCGTTTGACCGTGTCGGTTACGAGGATTGGATTGTCGGTCTTGGCGTCGATTACGATACCGCACTCGATCCGATGAGTGATTTTCCCACTTATTGCCCGCGCACCTCGGCCAAGTTGTGGTGCGAGATGAGCGAGTATCTGAGCCATGATACCGAGACGTCACAATGGCTGTCGGGCCTTCTGGCCTCTACGGCCCGATCGTTTATTCGTGACGGCATTGCGGACGACCAAGCCTTGGTGCGCAACAAGGCAGGCTGGATTAGCGAGGATGGTTGCTATTCGACATGCGATGCGGGCCTTATCGACATCGATGGCCGTACCTATGTCATGAGCATCATGACATCGATGCCGTGGAGCGACCGCTCGAGCGAGGTTACGGCTGCGATTGCAAAGGCTCTGTTTGATACGCGAGCTGCGCTGGCCTAGCGTGTTCGTTTGACGAGGTCAAACAAAATGCTGGTACCATACCGTGGTTGAGAATTTCGTATAGGTTTGGGGAATGGCATGGCAACCATCGCGATCATAGGCGCACTCGAAAAAGAGGTTGCGCAGATTAAGGAAGAACTGAGTGGCGTGCATGAGGCGCAGGAGGCGGGCTTGACCGTTGTGAGCGGCGAGCTTGACGGTCTGACGGTGGTATCAAACAGCCCGCTGGCATGGGTACCGTGAACGCCGCTGCCGCAACGCAGCATCTCATCAGCAAATACGCTCCGCAGGCCGTTGTGTTTTCGGGTATCGCGGGAGGCCTAAACCCTAAACTGCATATTAACGACGTGGTTATAGGCAAGTGCCTGCGCTATCTTGATACCGATACGGCACTCATCGCCGAGTCTGCGCCGGGGCTCGAGGAGTTTGTCTCGACGCCGGCGTTGGCTGATGTTGCCGCCGCCGTGCTTGCCGAGCATGGATTTGTGGATGCCTCGGCGGATAAGACTTCTACTGAGAAGGACCCCAAGCAGTTCCTGTGTGGCACTATCGCCACGGGTGACCGCTTTGTTACGGGTGACGCCATGCGTAACGCTGCTATTGAGGCCACGCATGCCGATTGCGTCGAGATGGAGGGCGCGGCAATTGCGCACATCGCGGCCAAGAATGGTGTCGATTGCCTAGTGCTGCGCGCTATCAGCGATAATTGTGACGAGGCATATGACGCGTTTTGCGAGCGCGAGTTCGATCTGGATGAGTACGCCCGTACCGCGAGCGGCATCACGCTTGACATCGTTCGTCGTATCGCCGCCGCGCAATAGCACGCCCGTTTTGTAAGAACCTACGACCAAGGAGTGTCCATGGCCGATTCCATTAACTACCAGCTTGCCAAGTTCGTTGCCAGCTATGGCAAGGTTTCGCAGATTCCCGAGTCCACCTGCCCCGAGGTGAGCTTCGTCGGCCGCTCCAACGTGGGCAAGTCGTCGATCATGAACAAGCTTTTTGGCCGCAAAAACCTGGTCAAGGTTTCGAGCACGCCGGGCAAGACGAGCAACATCAACTTCTTTGAGGCTGACGACGTGCACTTCGTCGACCTGCCGGGCTATGGTTTCGCCCGTCGTTCCAAGGCCGAGCGCGACCGTTGGGCCGAGCTCATCGGCGACTTCTTCGACTCCGAGCGCAGCTTTAACCTGGTTGTATCGCTGGTGGACATTCGCCACGACCCGAGCAAGCTCGACCATGACATGATCGACTACCTGCAGGGCAACGAGTTCAACTTTATCGTCTGCCTCACCAAGGCCGACAAGCTCAGCCGCACCCAGCAGGCCCGCCAGGCAGCAGCCATCAAAAAGCAGCTCAACGTCCC
>URNQ01000047.1 GCA_900549245.1 uncultured Collinsella sp. | reverse complement strand
GGGACGGGAGCAGCTATACTACTCTCAGTAGTTAAGGGTCGCGGATTCGCTGCGTCACCGCTCTCAACAGGAGGTCTATGTTTATGGCAGATCAAAAGCCGGTTGTCGGGATCATCATGGGTTCCAAGTCCGATCTGGGCGTTATGGAAGGCTGCACCGCCGAGCTCGAGGCACTGGGTGTGCCCTATGAGCTCGTCATTGCGAGCGCGCACCGCACGCCGGCGAAGGTCCACGAGTGGGCTTCGACTGCCGCCGATCGCGGTATCAAAGTGATTATCGCCGCCGCCGGCAAGGCCGCTCACTTGGGTGGTGTCGTGGCTGCCTTTACGCCGCTGCCGGTTATCGGCGTGCCTATGAAGACGAGTGACCTGGGCGGCATGGATTCGCTGCTGTCGATGGTGCAGATGCCCTCCGGCGTGCCCGTGGCCTGCGTTGCCATCAACGGTGCCAAGAACGCCGCCATTTATGCCACGCAGATCCTGGGCGCTTGCGACCCCGAGTACCGCAAGGTTATCGAGAAGATGAAGCAGGAGATGGCTGACGCCTAAGCGTTCCGCCGTTTTACCGCAGTATAAGGAGAGCCATGTCCGATTATCAGGGAAAACGATTCAAGGCTTCTCAGATTCCCGATCCGTCGAAGCCGGGTGCTGCCCATGCGGCGCAGCAGGGTCGGACATCCTCTCCTCAGCAGCCGCGCGCGCCGCGCCCCGTGACACCGGCGACGCATCGTCGACAGGACGCGCCGGCCGCATATCGTCCTTCGTCTTATAGCTCCGCTAAGAAGCCGCCCCGGTCTTCATCGCATGCCGCGCCGTCGGATTACACCGAGCCGCCGCGCAAAAAGCGCCGCTCCATTATTCCCATTCTGCTCATCATCATCGGTATCGGCCTGATTGTCGCCGCCGCCGCTATCTTTATTAATGCCCAGATTGGCTATAAGCAGGCGAGCGATTCATATCAGAAAATCGAGAAGCAATATGTAAGCGATAAGGACGCCAGCGGCGTGCCGATTATCGACTTTGATGCGCTTGCTCAGACGAACCCCGAGATTGTGGGTTGGATTTACGTGCCGGGAACCAATATCAACTATCCCGTGGTGCAGACCAACAACAACTCCAAATACCTCAACACGCTGTTTGACGGTACGGCTAACGCGTCCGGTGCCATTTTCTTGGATAGCGATGACACCGCGCCGGGAATGGTCGACCAGCAGACTACGATCTACGGCCACCATATGAACGATGGGTCGATGTTCAACGTGATTTCGGATACGACTGACCAGGCAACGTTCGATAGCATCGAGTTTGTGTATTACATCACACGGGATGCTACGTATAAGCTGCGACCACTGGCGACCAAGGTTGTCGAGGACACGTATGCCAAGGCGCGCACGCCCAATTTTGAGGGCGACGACGGACTCAAGAACTACCTGTCCGAGATGCTCGACGGCGCTTCTGCCGTGGCGAGTGATGCCACCGATCGTGCCGCTTCGGCAACTAAGGTTGTAACGCTTGTGACCTGCCGTTCGCTGTCGCTGAGCAACACACGCGCCGTCATGGTGCTCACGCCGGTCGAGGAATAAGTTGTTCGAGAGTAGCTAAAAAGGCCCCGTCCCAAATTGGCTACTCGACGACGGTAAGGGAGAAACGATGCTTGAGAGTGGCAAATTGATGCCTTCGATTGATGTTTGGCTGCGCGAGGCCAAGGCCGATGCTTCGGCGGCAGGCTGCGGGATGTATCTGACGCATAACGGTGTGGTGCGTGCGACGCCCAAGGCCGAGGTGCGCGGAGTCGAGACCGATGGCGTGGCGCCAGGCCACAGGGTGGGCGGCATGGTCTTTGACTACGACGCCGAAAAGGTACGGTCTGCTATCGAGGCTACGCGCGCGATGCCGGGTATCGGCTATGTGCGCGTGTGGCTGGCAAGCGGCGAGCTTGCCGTAGGTGACGACATCATGCTCGTGCTTATCGGCGGGGACATTCGCCCGCACGTGGTCGATGCACTGCAGGCGCTCGTTGGCACCATCAAGAACGAATGCGTGAGTGAGGTCGAGCGCGAGGCATAGAGGATTGCGTCGATAGAAGGATCGTTTATAAAAATGCCCACCGGTACGTGTGATACCGGCGGGCATTTTACGTTTTGGGCGCGGTGAGCGCTACACGCGCGTCGCATCCTTGGGGCTCATGGTCATGCTCTGGAAGCGGTTTTCCATGTACTCGTTATCGAAGTGCTCTCCGTAGAACTGTGCGACGGGAATGTCCGGCTCCGTGCCGTTAACGCGCTGGTACCAGTAGTCGAGCGACTGCAGCGTCATGACGCCGTCGACCAGCATGATAACGGTAAAGATGACGGTGGCCGAGTAGCGGCTCTTCCAGGGGATCTTGTTGATAAGCTTAAGCAGCCTCGGCAGCAGCAGCTTGATCCAGATGAGGCCGCCCAGGCCCCACAGGCAGGCGAAGCCCGTGCAGGTGCGTCCGCCCGTGAGGACCACGAGCGGATCGGGCAAACCGAACAGCGTTATGTGCGAGTAGCTCCACGAGACCACGCCAAACGCGGTCTGCATAAACCAGCCCACGAACACCTCAAAGCTGGCGCCGAGCAGGGCGCTCACCAGGAAAATGATGATGGGGTTCTTTTTGTAGAAGCGGTTAAGCACCATGGTCATGAGCACGGCGCCAAATCCGTAGATGGGGCTGAAGGGGCCAAACAGCATGCCGGCGCGGTTCTGGTAGACGCCCGGGTCGTCGACCGTCATGTGCCAGATGTCCTCGGCGATCAGGCCGAGCACGCAGCAGACAAAGAATACCCAGAACAGGTTGAAGTAGTTGAGCTTGATGTAGCCCTCGCCGGTTTCATCGCGGCCGAGCATGCCCTCGGCGGCGGCGTCGCGGTCGAGCATCTCCTGCAGGCGGCGCTGCAGTTCGCGCTCCTGACGCAGCGTGGGGTCGACGGTTTCCGAAAGTGCAACAAGGATGCCGAGCTGGATCGCGGGACGCAGTAGGAAGGGCCCGATGCCCTGGAGCATCACGTCGACCAAAAGCTCGACGACGGTGAATGCAATAAGGATGTAGGACAGGCGGGCGGCGTTGCGGCGCTGGTTTTTGATAAGGTCCAGGCCAAAGATGATTAGGATGACGGCACTTGCCGCAGAGAGCATGATGCCGGCGACGATAAGGCCGACTGCGACGAGCGTGTTGTCGCCGAGCTTTTCGGTGGCGTTGCCGTTAACAAGTGCCGTGATGACCTGCCACATAAAGGCAGCGACCGACGGGAGCGTGCCCACGCCGGAAAGGATGCACAGGACGGCGTACACCTTAATGATGAGGGGGATCTTCTTGACCTCCGTGGCGCTGGGGACGCTGGGGTCGAGTTCGTTTCGATCCATACATAACCTTTCTCGTTTTGACGTAGGTACAAGGATACGCCGCCGACCTGCCAAAAGACAGGACGAACGTCCCAATTGCAACTTTGTAATCCTCAACGGCGGACGCGGCGGCCATCTGGGGGCGCGGGCACTTACGCTGGACAGACCGATAAAATGTTTGGCAACAAAACTGATTATTAGCTCGGTGGGCTTTTAAAAAGCGCTGCTCATGCGCTGGGGAGCACGTCGCGCCGTGCGTATAATAAGACGGGTAACGCCAAAAATACGAGGCTCTGAGGGGATACCATGTCTCAAGAAACCATCCACGCGGCCGAGCGTGCCGCGGGACAGGTGAACACCATGTCGACGTATGATCCGGACTCCGACCAGCTGCATGAGGAATGTGGCATTTTCGGCGTATGGGCGCCCGATCGCGACGTGGCTCGACTGACGTACTTTGGCCTGCGTGCACTGCAGCACCGTGGCCAGGAATCGGCGGGAATCGCCGTGGGTGACGGCGGCACGGTTATGGTTCGCAAAGACCTGGGGCTGCTCGATCGCGTGTTCTCCAACGCCGACCTGTCGACGCTCTCCGGCCAGCTGGCCGTGGGCCACGTGCGCTATGGCACCGCCGGTGCCAAGAGCTGGGAAGCCTCTCAGCCGCACCTCTCTACCATCAACAGCGTCATTATCGCGCTTGCTCACAACGGCACCCTCGTCAACACCGACGAGCTGCGCCGCCAGCTGATCGAGCTGGGCGTGCCGTTCCTCTCCAACTCGGATTCCGAGGTCGCGACCAAACTCATCGGCTACTTTACCCAGCGTACAGGCCATCTGCGCGAGGGCATTCGCAAGACCATGGAGCTCGTGCGCGGCGGCTACGCCATGACGCTCATCAACGAGCAGGCGCTCTATGCATTCCGCGATCCGCATGGCATTCGCCCGCTCGTGCTGGGCAAGCTGGTGGACGAGGGTCTGGATCAGGCCGACGCCGCAGCCGTTTCGCAGCTGCCGTCGCAGGACGGCCCCCGTCCGTGTCACGCGCGCCGGCGGCTGGGTCGTTGCTTCCGAGACCTGCGCACTCGACATCGTGGGCGCCGAGTACGTCCGTGACGTCCGTCCCGGCGAGATCTTGCGCATCAGCGCCGAGGGCCTGGTATCCGAGCAGGGCGTGCCTGCAGCCGAAGAGCCCGCAAACTGCATCTTTGAGCAGGTCTACTTTGCCCGCCCCGACTCCATCATGAACGGCAAGAGCGTCTATGCCTGCCGTTACGACATGGGTCGTCAGCTGGCACATGAGGAGCCCGTCGAGGCCGACCTGGTCATCGGCGTGCCCGACTCCGGTCTGCCGCCCGCGGAGGGGTATTCGCACGAGAGCGGTATTCCCTTTGGCGAGGGCCTTATCAAGAACCGCTACGTGGGCCGTACGTTTATCGAGCCTACGCAGGAGTTGCGTGCCATGGGCGTGCGTATGAAACTCAACCCGCTGCGCGACAACATCGAGGGCAAGCGCCTGGTCGTCATCGACGACTCCATCGTGCGCGGCACCACCATGGTGCAGCTCGTCAAGATGCTGCGCAACGCCGGCGCCAAGGAGATTCATATCCGCATCAACTCGCCCGAGGTCATCTGGCCGTGCTTCTACGGTATCGATACCGACGTGCAGTCGCAGCTTATCAGCGCCAACAAGACGGTCGACGAGATTTGCGAGTATATCGGCGCCGATTCGCTGGCCTTCCTTTCGGTCGAGGGCCTGCTTAAGGTCATGCCCAAGGGCGGTTACTGCGATGCGTGCTTTACCGGCCGCTACCCCGTGGCGATTCCCGAGAGCTTTGGCCGCGACAAGTTTATGGAGGGCTTTAAGCCCCGCAACCTGGACAAGCCGCTGCACTTTGACGACGACGCCGTGATCGAGAAATACGACGACCGCAGCTGGGAAGAGGAGCACGGCGAGGCATAAAACCTGCCATATGGGGACAGGTTTATTTTGGTAGGTTTTACCTGCTGTTTTGTTGATTGAACGGTGTGTGCTGTTATGGCATGCACCGAATCGAGGACAACTATGAGCACCGTTTGGCGCCCGCGCGGCGCCACGGTAGTGGGAGAGGAAGGCTCAGATGAGCGACAGCAAGCATGTGACGTATGAGGATGCCGGCGTCGATACCGCTGAGGGCGGCCGCGCCGTCGACGCGATTAAGCAGATGGTCAAGGACACCAATCGCCCCGAGGTTATCGGCGGCATCGGCGGCTTCGGTGGCCTGTTCTCGGCTGCCGCGCTTAAGGATATGGAAGACCCGATCCTGATCAGCGGTACCGACGGCGTGGGCACCAAGCTCGTGCTCGCCCAGATCATGGACCGTCACGAGACGGTGGGCCAGGACCTGGTCGCTATGTGCGTCAACGATATTCTGGCTTCGGGCGCCGAGCCGCTGTTCTTCCTGGACTACGTTGCCATCGGTCACATCGAGGCCGAGCACATGGCAAAGATCATCAAGGGTGTGGCCGATGGCTGCAAGCTCGCGGGCTGCGCGCTCGTGGGCGGCGAGATGGCCGAGCACCCGGGCGTCATGGCTCCGGCCGACTACGACCTCGCCGGCTTTACCGTGGGCGTCGTCGACCGTCCCAAGATGCTCGACCCCGCAAACGTCCGCCCGGGCGATGTGATCCTGGGCCTGCCTTCCACCGGCGTGCACTCCAACGGCTACTCGCTCGTGCGCAAGGTCATTGGCGTCGACGGCATCAAGCCGGGCACGCCCGAGGCCGCCGCTAAGGCCGAGGAGCTGAGCCGTCCGCTCGAGGAGCTCGGCGGTGCATCGCTGGCAGACGCTCTGTTGGCCCCCACGCGCATCTACGTCAAGCCGATTCTGGAGCTGCTGCGCGGCGGCGCCAACGTGCACGCCATCGCCCACATCACTGGCGGCGGTATTACCGAGAACCTCAACCGCGCGCTCGCCGACGACGTCGACGCCGTGGTCACCCGCAACGGCGCCGAGATGGGTTGGGACGTTCCGCCCGTCATCACCTACGTGTCGCGCCAGGCCGAGCTCGCGCCCAACGAGGCATGCAAGACCTTCAACATGGGCGTTGGCCTGTGCCTGATCGTCGCCCCCGAGGACGAGGCCGCGGTGACCGAGGCACTGGTCGCGCTAGGCGAGAAGCCGTTCCGCGTGGGCGAGTGCGTCGAGGGTTCCGGTAAGGTCGTGTACTCCGATGAGCGCTAACGAGCAGATGGCTGCTAGTGAGGGCCTGGGCTTTGTGCCCTACACCCGTCCGACCGGCACCGATACGGCCGAGCCGCTTAAGATCGGTGTGCTCATCAGCGGTTCGGGTACCAACCTGCAAGCGCTGATCGATCTGATTGCCGCCGGCAAGCTCAACGCTTCGATTGAGCTTGTGGTGTCGAGCCGTCCTTCGGCTAAGGGTTTGCAGCGCGCTGAGCGCGCGGACATCCAGACGCTCACGCTGTCCAAGGATGTCTATGCCGACCCCATCGCTGCCGACGAGATTATCGCGCACGAGCTGCTCGAGCGCGGCTGCGAGTATGTGGTCATGGCCGGCTACATGCGCATGGTGCACACGCCTCTGCTGGCGGCGTTTCCCAACCGCGTGGTCAACTTGCATCCGGCGCTGCTGCCGAGCTTTACCGGTGCGCATGCGATTGACGATGCCTTTGCGCGCGGCGTCAAGGTAACTGGCGTGACCGTGCATTTTGCCAACGAGGTCTACGACAACGGTCCCATCATCGCCCAGCGTGCGCTGGCTGTTGAGGAGGGCTGGGATGTCGACACGCTCGAGGAGCACATCCATGCGATCGAGCACGTGCTGTATCCCGAGGTCGTGCAAATGCTCGCCGACGGCCGCGTCCACGTGCTGGAGAGCGGCAAGGTCGCAATTGACGCGCCTCGCAGCTAGCGGCGCACAGTACAATTTAGCCGAGTAGTCAGGGTGGTCATTGGCGCCAAGGCGCGCGTGGCCACCTTTTGTTTTGGGTAGTCATCGGGGACGTTCCTGAATGACTAGGTGAGAGAGGTGAGCGCATGGCGGATAACGAAGCGCTGTTTACGCCCGAGCTGGTGTTTTTTGATTGGGAGTGTGCGACGCCGGGTGAGGTGTTTGCGCAGCTCGAGAGTGAGCTTGCCCCGCGCGGCTACATTGCCGACGGTTGGCTCGACGCCGTTCGCACGCGCGAGGATGCCTATCCCACGGGTCTTGCCATGCCGGCGGCAAACATTGCCATTCCGCATACCGATCCGGGGTTTGTGGCCAAGCCCTATATCGCGGTGGTGAAGCCTGCCGCGCCCGTGACATTTAACGCTATGGCTGGCATGGGCGCTCCGGTGCCGGCGCAGATCGTCATCAATCTGGGTATCGCCGAGCCGGGCGGCCAGGTCGAGGCCCTGCAGGCGCTCATGAACATCTTTATGGACGCCGATGCCGCAGCCGACGTGCTCGGCCAGACCACGCCGCAGGGCATGGTCGACGCCATCCGCCGCCACTTCTAAGGTGCCAGCTGCCAGACCTGTCCCCTTTGCACCAAAATGGTGCAGATTAACCTGTCCCCAATGCACCAAGCGTGCCGCGGGGGCTGCGTTGTGACACAATGGCGTTTGTTCGATTCGTTATGCGAAAGGCCAACTATGGCAAATAAGAAAAAGAATCCCGCACCCGAGCCGCCGCCCGAGCAGCAGGCTCGCGCCGCCTCCAGCTCTCGCAAGAAGCAGCGCAAGACCCGTGTGTCCAAGACCGTCAAGATCGTCCTGGTGGTTATTGGCGTGCTGGCAATGTTGCTTTCCGTCTCGGCGATGGCGTGCTCCGGCCTTATGTCGCAGGCCGAGGACACCTCGGGCTACAAGCTGACCGGCGGTGTTGCAAACGCCATCGGGGGCTAAAAGCGGCCCGGGGGTGTTCCTGCCACTATCAACGGCACCAACCTCACCGAGGACACCGTGACCAAGCAGATCATGAGCATGCGCACGTCCTACGGCTACACCAAGGACAAGGACTGGGCGCAGTATCTGGTCGACAACGACCTCACGCCCAAGAAGTACCGCAAGCAACTCATCGACTCCTACACGCAGCAGATTCTGCTTCAACAGGCACAGAAAGAGAACGGCGTGACGGTGTCGGACGAGGAGGTCGAGAAGGCTTGGAAGGACGCGTGCAAGAGCGCGGGCGGTGCCAAGGCCTTTAAGAAGACCCTCAAGACCTACGGCTATACCGAGGATACCTACAAGGATTCGCTCAAGGAGAGTCTGGCGCAGCAGAAACTCAAGGATGCCGTCGCGCCCACGAGCAAACCCAAGGACAGCGAGATTGTCGATTACATCAACGAAAACCTGTCCAGCTACAACGACGCCCGTCGCTCGTCGAACATCCTGATCAAGGTTGATTCCGACGCTTCCGACGGGGACAAGGCTGCCGCCAAGGCCAAGGCGCAGGAGTGCCTGGACAAGATCAACTCCGGTGAGCTGAGCTTTGAGGACGCCGTTGAGCAGTACTCCGAGGACACCGGTTCCAAGGAGAAGAAGGGCGATGTGGGCTGGGATAAGCTCACCACCTTTGTCGACAGCTACCAGACGGCGCTCGAGGGGCTCAACAAGGGCGACGTGAGCGAAGTCATCGAGTCGACCTATGGTTACCACATCATCAAGTGCACCGACTACTTCCATGTCGATAGCCAGGTTGATGACATCAACCAGGTACCCAAGGACATCAAGAAGTACGTCTCCAACGTGGTGAAGACGCAGGCGGCCAGTACCGCGTACAGTGAGTGGCTGGAGCAGTACAAGAAGGACGCCGACATTACCGTCAACCCCATGCCCAAGGACGTACCCTATAACGTGAGTCTGAAGGGCATCACCAAGAGTTCGACCGACGATTCGTCGACGACTGAGTAATCATGGGGCGGTGCTCGCGCGAGTGCCGCCCACGCTATTAGAGAGGATTTGCAGATGACCAACGAAGAGCTGCAGAAGGAAATGATCGCGGCCATGAAGGCCAAGGACAAGGTTCGCCTGTCCATCATTCGCCAGGTTAAGGCCGAGGTGAAGAATATCGAGGTCAATGAGCGCCGCGATGTGACCGAGGAAGACGTCAACAGCATGATCAAGCGTCTGATCAAGCAGACGAGCGAGACACTGGAGATGTCCATCAAGGCCGGCACCGACCAGGAGCGTACCGACAACCTGACCGAGCAGGTCAAGATTCTGGAGAGCCTGCTGCCCGCGCAGGTTTCGGGCGAGGAGCTCGAGGCTCTGATCGAGCAGGTCATCGCCGAGCTGGGCGCCACGTCCAAGAAGCAGATGGGCCAGGTTATGGGTGCACTCGGCAAGGCCACTGGCGGCAACTTCGATAAGCCGGCCGCGGCAAAGATCGTCGGCGCAAAATTGGCGTAATTTGTTAAGCGGTTTTATCAAACCGCGTAACGGCTCGACGCTGCAAACCCGTACACACGGCAATCTGACGTTCAATTTCAAGGGCGCGACCATAAGGTCTGCGCCCTTTCATTTCACGTCACCTTGCTCGCGTGTACGGGTTTTCGCTGACTTATGCTCAACAAGGGCGGTTGAGCGCTCATTGGGGACAGACTTAAATGAGTGCCCACTTCCCGGGTACTCATTTGAACTGCATCCCATTTCTTGGACTTTGAAATTAAGGTTCGAGAAAAGGGAGGCA
>URNQ01000046.1 GCA_900549245.1 uncultured Collinsella sp. | reverse complement strand
AGGGAGGCGGCCGCAGCAGTTCCAGTCGTGGACGCGGCGGTTCCCGTGCTCCTCAAAACAACGGGCTCGATCCGCGTATCGTCTACGCCGGTATCGGTGCCGTGGCGTTGCTGCTGATCGTGCTCATCGTGGTACTTCTGCGTGGCTGCGCATCTTCGACGCCCGAGACCACGCCCGAGACGCCCACTGTTACCAAGACGACGACCAAGAAGTCTTCTAAGAAGACCGAAATCGTCGACGAGGATGAGGACACCGATGAGCCGACTGACGAGTCGACTGATTTGGACGCCTCCA
The DNA here is from genome assembly GCA_900549245.1 of uncultured Collinsella sp. Taxonomy (GTDB): domain Bacteria; phylum Actinomycetota; class Coriobacteriia; order Coriobacteriales; family Coriobacteriaceae; genus Collinsella. The sequence goes on along the minus strand of URNQ01000046.1, from coordinate 9,758 downwards.
AGACGACGGCTAAAAAGGAAGAGAACGAGGTAACGAAGGTCAAGATCTCCGTTGCCAAGGGCAAGACTGCTTGGATTGAGGTCAAGGTCGACGGCAAGTCGGTCTATGGCGCCCAGGCGACTGGCCCCTTTGAGCAGGAGTACACGCCCGAGTCCTCGATCGAGATCACCACGTCTAAGCCTTCCGATGTCACCGTTACCAAGAACGGCGAAAAGGTCCGTTACGATACCAAGACCTCGGGCGTGGCGCGCGTGACGATCACCGTTCCCAAGAAGGAGACGACTGATTCCGAGAATGGTGAAAGTTCTGATGGTGCCGACACCACCGATGGTACCGACACCACCGACGGCACCGATGCCCAGTCCACGGATGGCGCCGATACCGCAACTGACGGCCAGACGCCCACCGATTCTACTGACTATTCGTACGATAGCTACTAAGCCGCTCGTACGCGAAAGGAAACATCATGGCTAAAGATTCCAGCTTCGACGTCGTGTCCGAGGTCAACATGCAAGAGGTCGACAACGCCTTCCAGCAGACCACGCGCGAGATTTCCCAGCGCTATGACCTGAAGGATTCCGGCGCCACGATCGAGCTTTCGAAGGGCGACAAGCTCTTTACAATCAACGCCCCGGCCGTCTTTGTCTCCAAGCAGATCATTGATGTCCTGAGCTCCAAGCTCATCAAGCGCGGCATCGACCTCAAGGCTGTCTCGTGGGATGCTCCGCAGGCGGCATCGGGCGGCACCGTGCGCGTGCTCGGCCATATCGTCGAGGGTATCGACCAGGCGACCGCCAAGAAGATCAATAAGGACATCAAGGACCAAAAGCTCAAGGTCAAGGTGACCATCGAGGCCGAGAAGCTGCGTGTTTCCTCTGCTTCGAAGGACGCGTTGCAGACCGTTATCCAATTCCTGCGCGACCAGGACTACGGCCAGCCGCTGCAGTTCACCAACTACCGCTAATATCATTCGAAAGGACTGCTCTCCAACATGGATACACCGTTGGGCTCCGTGCTCTACATCACCCTCGGGTGCGCTAAGAACGAGGTTGACACCGACCGCATGCGTTCTCTTTTGACCGCCGCGGGCTACGAGGAGGCATTCGACCCACAGGATGCCGATATCGCCATCGTCAATACATGCTCGTTCCTCGCCTCCGCAACGTCCGAGAGCATCGAGACCACGCTCGAGCTCGCCAACGAGGTTCAGGACGGCGTTCGTTCTTGTCCCATCGTCATGTGCGGCTGTGTGCCGTCGCGCTATGGCGACGACCTGCCCGATGAACTGCCCGAGGTCGCTGCCTTTGTGAAGGCCGACGAGGAGGACGGCATCGTGGCGGTCATCGATGGCGTGCTGGGTGTCGAGCGTGAGATCGCTGCCTATATTCCGCAAGTCAAGCGCACTGTCGAGGGCGCCGTTGCTTACGTCAAGATTTCCGATGGCTGCAACCGCTTCTGCAGCTTCTGCATGATCCCCTATATTCGCGGTCGCTATCATTCGCGCAATGCCGAGAGCATTATCTCCGAGGTGCGCGACCTGGTTGCCGGCGGTGTGCGCGAGATCGTGCTGATCGGCCAGGACACGGGTATTTGGGGCACCGACTTTGCCGACGAAGACGTCACCGATGGCTCGCCGCGCAATCTGGCGCAGCTGCTGCGCGCCGTCGCCGAGGCCGTGCGTCCGCAGAACGTCTGGGTCCGTGTGCTCTACCTGCAGCCCGAGGGCATGACTGACGAGCTCATTGAGACCATTCGTGATACGCCCGAGGTGCTGCCATATATCGATATCCCCGTGCAGCACTGCGACGCGCGCATCCTCAAGGCTATGCGTCGCTCCGGTTCGCGCCAGGAGCTCGAGGACCTGTTCCGCGATCTGCGTGAGCGCATCCCCGGCATCGTGATTCGTTCCACGGCCATGGTCGGCTTCCCGACCGAGACCGACGACGAGTTCCGCGACCTTATCGACTTTATGGACACCGTCGGCTTCGACTACACGAGCGTCTTTGCCTACTCGCAGGAGGAGGGCAGCCTGGCCGCCAAGATGGAGGGCCAGGTCGACGAAGAGGTCAAGCTCGAGCGCGCCCAGGAGGCCATGGACCTGGCCGAGTCGCTCGGTTTTGCTGCAACTGCCGCACATGTGGGCGAGCGCGCCCAGGTGATTGTCGACGGTATCGAAGAGACCGAGGACGGCGCCGAGCTGATCGGACATGCCTGGTTCCAGGCGCCTGATTCCGATGGCGCGGTGCATCTGGATGCCAGCGAGGCATCTGTGGGCGATATTCTGACGGTCGAGTTTACCGATAGCTTCTGCTATGAGCTTATCGGCCATGTTGTGGAGTAGGAGAGCGTCGTGGCAAACGAGAGCAATAAGGAACTGACGAGTGTTTGGACGCCCGCCAACATCGTGACGTGCGTTCGCATCGTCTTTATCCCGGTGTTCATGATCGTGTCGGCGCTTTCTCACACGAGTGTTGCCGGTACAGATTGGAGCACCTTCGACGGCCCGCTCGCCGCCGCTGCCTTCATTCTGTACGTCATCCTGTCGTGCACCGATAAGGTTGACGGCTACCTGGCGCGCTCGCGCAACGAGATTACCGACTTCGGTAAATTCTTGGACCCCATCGCCGACAAGCTGCTCGTATTCTCGGCCCTGCTGCTATTCTTGGACTTTGGTGCCGTGTCGGTTTGGTCCGTGTTCATCATCTTGTTCCGCGAGCTGCTGGTAAGCGCCCTGCGCATGGTTGCGAGTGCCGCCGGCGTTGTCGTTGCGGCCGATAAGCTCGGCAAGTACAAGACGGCGACCACGATGGTCTCCATCTGCGGTTACCTGTGCGTCTTTGCGATGGCCGGCTTGCACCTTGGCCCGCTGGCGCTGACGCTCGGCATCTACTCGGTGTCGCGTTTCCTGTACGCCGTTGCCGTTGTCCTGACCGTTATCTCGGGCGCCCAGTACTTCTGGAACTGCCGCAAGATCGTCTTTTCGGTCTAGGTCCTAGTGGGTATGACGGACTCTTTTGAGCAGATTTCCGCACATAACGAGGAGCTGGCGCGCGATATTGTCGAGCGCGCGAGCGCTCGGGGCGTGACGGTTTCGACGGCTGAGTCGCTGACAGCAGGTATGATCGCCTCGACGATTGCCGATATCCCGGGCGCCTCGGCGGTGCTGCGTGGCGGTGCGGTGACCTACTGCGATGAGATCAAGCATCGCGTTTTAGGTGTTGATCAGGAGACGCTCGACCGCTATACCGCGGTGTCGCATCAGACCGCGCGCGAGATGGCGGCGCGTTCGCTGGAGCTGTACCAGAGCGATATTGTAGTGAGCGCAACGGGTTATGCCGGCCCCGGCGGCGGCACTGAGGACGATCCGGCTGGCACTTTCTATATTGGCTGGGCGTATCGCTCGGCTGATGGGGAAGTGCCGGTCGTGGACTCTGTGCGCTGCCACTATGAGGGCGACCGTTCGTGTGTTCGTGCCCATGCGGTCGCGGAGGCATTGGGACGCATTGCCCTTGTGCTCAACTCTATGGAATAGACGTGTTTTAAGGGGCCTTCGGGCCCCTTAATTGTGGAGATAGGGACCCCTGGCGAATTTAGCGTTTGCGCTGTTCATAGGTGTATTCTTGCCTTTCTTGTTCTTATTTGGCCCTTTTTGGTCAAGCATTTGGTCAGTGTTTGGTCGGCGTTTGGTTGGGTTTTGGAAAGACTGCCTGCATATGATTGGCCTGAACGGTTGACCACGAACAGCCGTTCGTTTATTATCGATGCAGGTTGTTAAGAGGAGGGCTATTCATGGCCAAGAATTCAGGTCCCGTACGTACCGTTCATGCACCCACGACGGGCAAAGAGCGCGAAGAGATGATCGCCACCACCAAGGCCGAGATCGAGAAGAAGTTCGGTCAAGGCTCCATCATGAGGTATGGTGACGGCGGCCCCGAGCTTGAGGTCGAGGCCATTCCCACGGGTGCTCTGGCACTCGATGCCGCTCTGGGTATCGGCGGTGTGCCGCGCGGCCGCATCGTCGAGATTTACGGTCCTGAGTCCTCCGGTAAGACGACGCTTTCGCTCGAGATCCTGGCCGAGGCCCAGGCTATGGGTGGCGTAGTGGCATTTATCGATGCCGAGCATGCGCTCGATCCCACGTATGCCGCGCGCATCGGCGTGGATATCGACGAGGTGCTCATTTCTCAGCCCGATACGGGTGAGCAGGCGCTCGAGATTGTTGACATGCTCGTGCGTTCCGGCGCTATCGATGCCATCGTCGTCGACTCCGTCGCCGCGCTGACCCCGCGTGCCGAGATCGAGGGAGAAATTGGCGACACTACGGTCGGTCTTCAGGCTCGCCTGATGAGCCAGGCGCTCCGCAAACTCGCCGGCTCGCTGTCCAAGTCCAACACGACGTGCATCTTCATTAACCAGCTGCGTGAGAAGATCGGCGTCATGTTCGGCAACCCCGAGACCACGACGGGCGGTCGCGCCCTTAAGTTCTTCTCTTCGGTACGTATCGACATTCGCCGCATCGACAGCATTAAGCTTAAGGACGAGGTTATCGGTAACCGCGTGCGCGCCAAGGTCGTTAAGAACAAGGTGGCAGCTCCGTTCCGTTCTGCTGAGTTCGACATCATGTACGGTACGGGCATCTCTAAGGAGGGCTCGATTCTGGACATGGCTGTCGAGTGCGGCATCTGCAAGAAGATGGGCTCCTGGTTTGCCTATGGCGAGGACAAGCTGGGCAACGGTCGCGAGGCCGCCAAGGCGTTCCTGCGCGAACACCCCGATTGCGCCGACGAGATTGAGCATAAGGTCCGCCTCGCCTGCGGACTTGAGTTTGATGACGATGCTCCGTCCGAGGTCGAGCTGACCGATCAGCCTGCGCCTGAGGAGTTTGACGAGCTTTACGCCATCGATGGTTCCGCCATGCTCGATGATGACGACGAGTAGCGGTTACGCTCATGTCGTATACGGTGACCGAGGCCACGGTCGTCTTTCCCGATAAGAAGGCGGCCTCCTCGTTCTCGAGCGGGTACGCGTCCAAAAAGCCTTGCGCACATATCGATTGTGAGCTTGAGGGCGGTTTTGAGCGGTCCATTTGGATCCCCGTGCGGGTCGCGCGGCTGTATGTCAAAAACCGCCCCGATCTTCCCTGTGATTGGGATAACTTTCGTGATGCGGTGCAGCTCATTGAGCGTAAATGTGCGCTTACCATGGTGACCGAGATGTTATCGCGCCGCGACCATGCGACGGGTGAGGTCCGTGACAAGCTGGCTCGCTACGGCTTTCACCAGTCCGCGATCGATTTCGCCGTCGAGCGCGCCACCGAGTATCGCTTTTTAGACGAGAACCGCTTTTGCTCGTACTTTATCGAGGAACGCAAGCGGCGCGGTTGGGGACAGCGTAAAATCGAGACCGAGCTCAAGCGCCGTCATGTCGTGCTCGATGACATTCCCGGTTATCCCGAGGATTATTTTGCCGTCGAAGACGATTTGGCGCGTGCGTCAGCCCTGCTCGCCAAGCGGCGTGTTCCAGAGACGCGCGGATTCGAAAAACTGGTTCGGTTTTTGATGGGCAAGGGCTTCTCGTATCACATCGCCGCCGATGCCGTTAAGGCACGTCTCGATGCCGAACGTGAGGAATGTGCGGTTTAGGCGTATGCGTTTTGTGGCCCTGCCGTTCACCGCGTTTTAGCCGCCGTGCTGGGGCCATTTATTTGACAGTTGTTGTGGTTCAACGTACGATAAACACTGTCATTTGCTTTGTGATATGTGCTCATCTGTGATGAGTTTGTTTATATGTTTATCTGTATCCGACCCGCATAAGCTGCGCCCATATTACTCAAATGTCGCGAGCCGTTCGTAAGGACGGTTCGCTTTGTTGTGTAACGAATCCATAAAAAGGAGTGAGCATGCCTATCATCGCAGCGCTCGTTGGCATCGTTTTGGGTGCCATCGCCGCCATTGCCTACATGCGCACCGCCAAGCAGGGTAGTCTTCACGAGGCCGACGAAAAAATCCAGTCGGCTCACGCACAGGCTGAGTCCCTGATCGGTGATGCTAAGCGTCAGGCCGAGACCCTCAAAAAAGAGGCTCTGCTCGAGGCTAAAGAGGAGATCATCAAGAACAAGCAGGCCGCTGAGGCCGAGGACAAGCAGCGTAAGAACGAGATTCGTACGCTCGAGAACCGCGTGATGCAGCGCGAGGAATCCCTCGATCGCCGCAACGACGCTCTCGACAAGCGCGAGCATCAGCTGTCCAGCCAGGCCGGTCAGGTCGAGAAGCGCTCCCGTGAGCTCGAGGAGCTCTGCGCAAAGCAGACCTCCGAGCTCGAGCGTATCGCCGACCTTACCCGCGAGGACGCCCACAAGGAGCTCCTCGATAAGGTTCGCGGCGAGGTCACCCACGAGGCCGCCACGATCATTCGCGAGTCCGAACAGCAGGTTCGCGCCGAGTGCCACAAGACCGCCCAGGAGATTCTGTCTCTGGCGATTCAGCGCTGCGCTGCCGATCACACTGCCGAGGTCACCGTTACCTCCGTGCACATTCCCTCTGATGACCTCAAGGGCCGTATCATCGGTCGCGAGGGTCGCAACATCCGGACCTTCGAGCAGGTTTCCGGCGTCAACCTCGTGATCGACGACACGCCCGAGACCGTCGTTCTTTCGAGCTTCGACCCGGTCCGTCGTGAGACCGCCCGTGTCGCCCTCGAGAACCTCATCGCCGACGGCCGCATTCACCCTGCCCGTATCGAGGAGATGTATCACAAGGCCGCCGACCTGGTTCAGCAGCGCGTGCGCGAGGCTGGCGAGCAGGCTGCCTTCGATACCGGCATCCACGATCTGCACCCCGAGATCGTCAAGACCCTTGGTGCCCTGCGCTACCGTACCTCGTTTGGTCAGAACGTGCTTCAGCATTCCCTCGAGGTCTCTGATCTGTGCGGCGTGATGGCTTCCGAGCTTGGCCTGGACGTTGTGACCGCCAAGCGCGCCGGCCTGCTGCACGACCTGGGCAAGGCAATCGACCACGACGTCGAGGGCCCGCATGCCGTCATCGGCGCCGAGCTTGCCCGCCGTTATGGCGAGAAGCCCGTTATCGTCCACGCTATTGAGGCTCACCATGCCGATGTCGACCCCAACACGGTGCTCGATGTCCTGGTGCAGGCCGCCGATGCTGTCTCTGCCTCTCGCCCCGGTGCCCGTCGCGAGTCTGCCGAGAACTACATCAAGCGTCTTGAGAAGCTCGAGGAGATCGCCAACTCCCATGACGGCGTCGAACGTACCTATGCCATGCAGGCCGGTCGCGAGGTCCACGTCATGGTCCAGCCGGACAAGATTTCCGATGCCCAGTCCACGGTTCTGGCTCACGATATCGCCCATCAGATCGAGGAAGAGATGGAGTATCCCGGTCAGGTGCGCGTCGTCGTGATTCGCGAGAGCCGCGCTGTCGATATCGCTAAATAACATGAGCGACGCGAACGAGCTCATCTCATTTATCGCGTCGATGTCGGGGGAGGGCAACCTTCGCGTCGAGGAGAACCTTGGCGAGGGGTATGTCCGCCTCCGCGTTTCGGAGGCCGAGCGGCGCCAGGCTAAGCACGACATTCAGCATGTCGAGGACATCGTCATCGAAATGCTCCGTAATGCTCGCGATGCCGGCGCCGACAAGGTCTATCTCGCCACGACCAAGGAAGATGGCGTCCGCACGCTTGTCTTTCTGGATAACGGTTCTGGCGTTCCGCAGGATATGCAAGAGCGAATCTTTGATGCCCGCGTTACCTCCAAGCTCGAGAGCATGAAGATGGACCGTTGGGGCGTTCACGGTCGTGGCATGGCATTGTTTTCGATTAAGCAGAACACCGACGAGGCCCGTGTGGTCACGTCCGGCGTCGATCTTGGTTCAGCCTTCAAGGTGAGCGTTGCGGCCGACCGCCTCAGTGAGCGTGCCGATCAGTCCAGCTGGCCCCAGGCCGTCAAGGATGAGGACGGACGTTATGTCTGCGCTCGCGGCCCACATAATATTATTCGCGCTGCTTGTGAGTTTGCGCTCGAGGAGTTGCGTGGTTGCGATGTCTATCTTGGTTCTCCGTCTGAGATTGCCGCGACCCTTTATGCTCAAGCGTCAAGTCGGCTCGATACGTCTCGTCTCCTGTTCATTGATGACGAGAGTGAGCTTCCGGTTGTCGATCGTTTAGGCCTTGCTTCTGATGCCGAGGACTTTATCCGTATTTGTTCGGGTTTGGGTCTTGAGATGTCCGAGCGCACGGCCCATCGCATTTTGGCAGGGCAGATTAAGCCCGTTCGCGGTGTGACCGCGCGTCTGCTGCGCGAGCGTGATTCGTCCTCGCATGCGCCGGCTCCTGTCGATCTCGCGAAGGATCGTCGCGGGCTACGTATTGCCAAGGATGACATGGCACAGTTTTCGCGCGCTGTGGAACGCGACTTTAATGACCTTGCCGCCCGGTACTATCTCAACCTTTGCGGCGACCCAAAGATCCGTGTTTCGCGTGATCGAATCACCGTGACCTTTGATCTTGCCAAAGAGGAATAGTGCCTTTACCGAGTCCACTCGGTACGATACAGTTATTGCAGTTAAAACGTACTTTTAAATGCAGGAGTTTCTTCATGGATTGCCTGAAGGTATCAAGCAAATCATCGCCCGCGTCCGTTGCCGGCGCCATCGCCGGCATGGTCAAGGATGGTGTGCCCGTCAACATCCAGTGTGTCGGCGCCGGTGCCGTCAACCAGGCCATTAAGGCCGTTGCTATCGCGCGCGGTTTTTTGATTCCAACCGGTTTTGATATTTCCTGCGCGCCCGTGTTCTCCGACATCCTCATTAACGGGGAGTCGCGCACGGCCATCCGCCTTTCTATCTACGTTCACCAGATCAATCGAGCTGCTATGGATAACGTCGTCATGGATGATGTTAAGCCTGTGGCATAGCTTCTGCTTGCCTTGTTTCGCTCCCCATCGTTAGGACTTATGCACATGGACCAGCGTTCCGTACGCGATATTCTTGCCGGTAAAACCTACTTTATCCGCACCTTTGGCTGCCAGATGAATCAGCACGACTCCGAGCGTGTGAGCGGTCTGCTTGATTCGTATGGCTGCCTCATGGCGCTCGATCCCGCGCATGCCGATATCGTTGTCTTCATGACGTGCTGCGTGCGCGAGGCCGCCGATACCCGCCTGTACGGTCAGTGCAATTCCTGCAAAAGCCTGCCGCCTTCGCCTTCGGGCAAGCGCGTGGTTGCCGTTGGCGGTTGCATCGCGCAGCGCGATGGCGAGGGCCTGCTCACCAACGTCGATAACGTCAATGTCATCTTTGGCACGCATTCCATTGCACATGTGGCCGAGCTCATTGCCGAGGCGTTCCTTGATGGTAAGCGTCATATCCGCACCAATGAGCATGAGGATACGGATGCCATGAGCATGCCGTGGCATCGCGAGACTCAGTATCACGCCTGGGTGCCCATCATGACGGGCTGCAATAATTTCTGCACCTATTGCATCGTGCCGTACGTGCGCGGTCGCGAAAAGAGCCGCCCCTTTGAGGAGATTGTCGACGAGGTGACCGGTTTGGTGCGCCAGGGCGTGCGTGAGATTACGCTGCTGGGCCAAAACGTTAACTCATATGGTCGCGATCTGTTTGGCAAGCCGCGTTTTGCCGATCTGCTGCGTGCCGTGGGCGATACGGGCGTGGAGCGCATCTTCTTTACGTCTTCGCATCCCAAGGACCTGTTGCCCGAGACCATCGACGCCATGGCCGAGA
>URNQ01000045.1 GCA_900549245.1 uncultured Collinsella sp. | reverse complement strand
GATTACTGGACTCCCCAAGGGGGCCCGCCGCCAGCCGCAGCTATCGTGTGCTGGCACAGATCGGCTGTGACGACCGTCAGATCCGGCATTCGGTGATGGCGCAGCAAGCGGTGTTCTTCCTGTTCCCGCTGGCAGTGGGCTTGGCGCACTCCTTTGTGGCGCTCAAGGTGATCATCGAGCTGGTGAGCGTATTCGGCGATATGAGCATCGCCGGCACCGTGGGCCTCACCTGCGCGATTTTCCTGGCGGCCTATGGTGGCTACTTCCTGGTAACGTACCTCATGAGCGCCGGCATGGTACAAGCCGCCATCGCCACCCGTTATAGCGAATAACTCGTTCAGCTCGGAATTATCGTAAGTTGAGCATAAGTCAGCGAAAGCGCCCCTAGGTGAGCAAGGTGACGTGAAAGAGGAGGGAAGCGTACTTTTGGTACGCGACCGACGATTGAACGTCAGATTGCCGCCTAGGGGCGCTTGCAGCGTCGAGCCGTTACGCGGTTTGGCAAAACCGCGTAACCTCAACGTTTCCAAAAATGCAGGATGAGCGTGGTGCGGTTTTGCTGCTCGGTTTTGACCAGGATGTTGTGGATGTGGGTCTTGACGGTGCCCACGGCAAGGAATAGCTCGTCAGCGATCTCTTGGTTCGACTTGCCCAGCACAACCAAGCGCATGACTTCGGTCTCGCGGTTGGAGAGCTTGTAGGCGTTGCGATAGAAAGGCATCTGCTCTTCGATATGCCGGTCAAGATCGCTGACGTTCTTTTCCTCGGGCGCTTCCTGCATGCGGATCGAAAGCACGTGGTAGGAGTAGATGATCAGCAGAATTGCAAAGTAGCACGCAAAGACGTTTTCGCTAAAGTTGCGCTCGGACAGATATAGCTGCAGCCAAGAGGGCGCCAGGCTCATGGGGACAACAAGGATGTTGTAGAAATCCTCGGCAACGATGCAACCGACCAGAATTGCGCCGATAATCAGGTGCTTTCGTTGGTTGTTAACGCGTGCCTTCAGCTCAACTTTTGTACTCTTATGAGCCGTCCAAAAGATATACAGTCCCACAAAGACAAGGAATACCTGACGCATCGTGTAGTAGAGCCACTGATGCATGGGGCCGGAGGGGACAGCGACGATAATCAGCGACTCGCACAGCAAAAACGTCAAGACGGGGATAGCGAACTGCTTTTTAGAATGTTTGTCGAGCAGGTCCATGGCAATCAGCCAAATAAAAGCCTGCGAAGCGGTCGCCACAAGGGTCCGCATTACAGGCATGGTAATTGAGTAATAGTCGCTGGCCGGAAAACTCTGGTTTTGCAGCGTGTATTCAAAAAGAAGATTTCGGTCATCTCGATGGCATAGCAAATAAAAACGCCGCTGCCATAGATAAAGAAGCGTCGACGGGACGAGGCATAGGCGGCAAGCGAAAGCACCGCCGTCACAATACAGATAACCAGTATTGCCAAGGTATAGAAGAACATGAGCGTGTTCATCTGTCACCGTCCCGTCTCATTTGATCTGTGTTTGGGCCCCATATAATCCCTTGGGTATATATGCCCCAGCCGGTCGTTTCACCGCGGATTAGGCACCGATATATAGGATAGCCGCATACCGTTCACGGTTCTAGATAGTAAACCCCCTGTAAACTCTTGACCTGCGGGTTTATATTGGATTAGAGAGGGTGTAACTCCGTGAACGGTCTTTAATCCCGAATAAACTAGGTAAAAATTGCATACGGGTGAATGATGGTCTTGTCAACAAGAGGCGTGATGTTCGAGCGCCTCATAGTAATAGTCGGCAAGACCGGCGGAAAGGAAATCGACATGGCACTGCCTAAGGATTTCATCGACACCAACGACTTCACCAAAGAGCAGATCCTGGCTATCGAGGATCTTGGCCTGGCAATGAAGAAGGCCATCAAGGTTGACGGTTATTATCCGCACCTGCTCCGCAACAAGAGCCTTGGCATGATCTTCCAGCAGGTCTCCACCCGCACTCGTCTTTCCTTCGAGACCGCTATGACCGACCTCGGCGGCCATGCTCAGTTCTATGGCCCTGGCACCATCCAGCTCGGCGGTCACGAGTCCCTGGGCGACACCGCTCGCGTTATGGGCTCGCTGCTCGACATCATGATGGCTCGCGTTGACCGTCACAAGGACGTCGTCGGCCTCGCCGAGGGCTCTGCTGTGCCCGTCATCAACGGCATGTCCGAGTTCAACCACCCCACGCAGGAGATGGGCGACCTCATGACCATGCTCGAGAACCTCCCCGAGGGCATGAAGATCGAGGACTGCACCCTGGCCTTCATCGGCGACGCCACCCAGGTCTGCGTCTCCCTCATGTTCATCGCCTCCAAGGTCGGCATGAAGTTTGTCCAGTTTGGACCTAAGGGCCACCAGATCCCCGACGGCGGCCTGCACGTTGGCACCGTCGAGGAGCGCGCCGAGTTCGGCAAGCAGATGATGGCCATCGCCGAGGAGAACTGCAAGGTCTCCGGCGGCTCTGTCGTCATCTCCGACGACATCGAGTGCATCAAGGGCGCCGACTTCATCTACACCGACGTGTGGTATGGCCTGTACGACGAGGAGGTCTCGGGCGAGAACTACATGGACGTGTTCTATCCCAAGTATCAGGTCACCATGGACATGATGAACTTTGCCGGCCCCAACTCCAAGTTCATGCACTGCCTGCCGGCCACCCGCAACGAGGAGGTCGTCGACGAAGTCATGGACGATCCCGAGCGCTCCCTGTGCTGGGTCGAGGCCGAGAACCGCAAGCACTCCATCCGTGCTCTCCTTGCCGCCCTGGGCAAGCGCACCCCGCTCAACGACGAGGGTGTCGAGTACTCCGCCAAGGCTGAGCTCCACGCCGCTCTCGAGGCTCTCGAGCAGCTCTAAGCCTCAAGGCTTCTAAAAGCACGTTTGCGGGCGGCGGATGCTCGTCTCCTGTCGCCCGCTCACCGAGGCCCAAGCAATTGCCTTAATACCTTAGGGCCTCGGATCTGTCCAAGACTGAGCGAAGGAGCTCATCATGAGCGACGGAAAGAAAAAGCTTTCCTTCTTGACGGTCATTTCGACCATCATCTGCGTCGTCTTCGTTTGCGAGGCCGCCGCACCTGCTGCCGCCATTGGCAACCAGCAGTTCTTCTGGTGGATCTTCCTGATCCTGACCTTCCTGCTCCCTTACGGCATGGTTGTCGCCGAGCTCGGCACCACCTATGACGGCGAGGGCGGCATTTACGACTGGGTACGCGATGGCCTGGGCGACAAGTGGGGCGCCCGCATTTCGTATTACTACTGGGTCAACTACCCGCTGTGGATCGCCTCGCTGGCCACCATGTTCCCCGACATCCTGGGCATGGTCTTTGGCGTCGAGTTCAACCTGATTGCCAAGATGGGTATCGAACTTGCCTTTGTGTGGATCGTCTACCTTATGGGCCGCTCCAAGGCTGCCGACTCCGAGTGGGTCCTCAACGGTGGCGCCATTATCAAGGTCGCCGTTGCCGTTATCGTTGGCGCTTTGGGCATCTGGTATGCCATGGAGAACGGTTTTGCGAACGACATGTCCGCTGCCACCTTCCTGCCCGAGCTTACCAACACCAACGCTCTTGGCTACCTGTCCATCATCATCTTTAACTTCATGGGCTTCGAGGTCATCTGCACCATGACCGACGACATGGCCGATCCCGCTCGCGATATTCCCAAGGCTATCATCGTCGGTGGCGTGGCTATCGCCGTCATCTACCTGTTCGCCGGCTTCGGCATCGGCGCCGCCGTGCCGGCCGACTCCATCGACCCCGACTACGGCATGATCGTCGCAGTCCAGACCATGGTGGGCGACTCCATGATCTTCAAGGTCATCTGCATCGCCTTCCTGATCACCCTGTTCGCCAACATGGCCGCTTGGTCCTTCGGCGTTAACTCCGTTGCTCGCTACGCTGCCGAGCACGGCAACATGCCCAAGGTCTTCGCCTCGATGATCTCGGATGACGACATGCCCAACGGCGCCAACCTGGTCAACGCCGTCGTTGCCTCCCTGGTGCTGTGCCTGCAGCTCGTTCCCATCGACGCCATCTCCAACGGTGTCTTCTGGATGCTCTTCGGCACCTCCGTCGTCTTCCTGCTGCTGACCTACATCCCGATGTTCCCGGCGTTCCTCAACCTTCGCAAGAACGACCCCAACCGCGAGCGCATCTTCACGTTCCCGTTTAAGGGCGCCATGATGAAGGTCATGCTGGTCATCCCCTGCATCGAGCTGGTCCTGGCCATCGTCGCAACGCTGGTGCCGTTCTCCGCCGCCGAGATTGGCGACAAGCTCCCGATGATCGTTATCTTCATCGTGCTCGTGCTCATCGGCGAGGTCGTCCGCGTCGTCAGCGCTAAGGGCCGCGAGACCGAGTACAAGGGTCTGACCCCTGAGCTCGCAGCCCAGCGTCTCGCTGAGGAGGCCGCCGAGGTCGAGGAGAACTAGAGCACCCGGTTCTGGGGCTCCAACCCTCCTCGTGTACCAACGCGCGCTTCGTCGGGCTTGTCGCTCCCGACTCCGGGCACTCTAGCCTCTTCGGAGGCGTGCCCAAGCGACAGGTTTGCTAACCATTCCCTGGGGTGGGTGTGAGCGATAGCTCCGGTAACCACCGCCCACCCCAATCTCTCTCCGTATCCTTCGTGCGTTTTGTCTCCGCGCACTTGGTTACGTCGTCGCTTGCCGGTGCGATTCCGTGAAAACCGGCACCGGGCGCCCCGACCTTTGCCGGGGAACGGGCGCCTACCATCTCTTGGTTTTAGGCTGCGGGTAACCCGCCCGCAGCAAGCGATCGTTCGATTTGGAGGAAATCTTATGCGTACGATCACCGAGTCCGAGTCCACCCCCAAGGCCGACGGCTTCTTCATGCCCGCCGAGTTCGCCCCGCAGGATCGCGTGTGGATGGGCTGGCCCCACCGCACCGACACCTGGGCCCACGGCGCCAAGCCGGCCCAGAAGCAGTATGCCGCCATCGCCCGCGCCATCTCCGAGTTCACCCCGGTCTATATGTGCGCCAACCAGGTCGACTACGCCAACTGCAAGGCCGTCTTCGAGAACGACGAGAACGTCACCGTCATCGAGATGACCACCGACGACGCTTGGTTCCGCGACACCGCCGCCACCTACGTCATCAACGGCAAGGGCGAGAAGCGCGCCAACCACTGGCACTTCAACGCCTACGGCGGCCTCGTCGATGGCCTGTACTTCCCGTGGGACAAGGACGAGCAGATCGCCCTCAAGATGGCTGAGCTCTCCGGCTGCCGTCGCTATCGTCCCGATGACATGATCCTCGAGGGCGGCTCCATTACCGTCGACGGCGAGGGCACCCTTGTCGTGACCGACCAGTGTCTGCTTTCCCCGGGCCGCACCTGCTCTGCGGTGCTCGAGGAGGAAGAGGATCCCGAGTCCATCTGGCCCAAGTACCACAAGAAGTTTGAGCCCTGGAGCGAGGAGCTTCGCGCCTATATGGACGAGCACCTCAAGGATTACCTGGGTGTCGAGAAGGTCATCTGGGTCAAGGAGGGCATCGACCCCGAGGAGACCAACGGCCACATCGATGACGTCGCTACGTTCATCGCCCCGGGCGTCATGGCCTGCATCTGGACCGACGATCCCGAGTACCCGTTCTATGATCAGTGCCACGCTGCTTACGAGACCCTCTCCAACGCGGTTGACGCTAAGGGCCGCAAGATGAAGGTCTACAAGCTCTGCATGCCCGTGAACCCGCTGTTCATGGACCAGGCCTCCTGCGACACCATCGACGCCGACGAGAACGCCGAGCCGCGCGTCCCCGACGAGCCGCTGATCGCCTCTTACATGAACTACCTGGTCACCAACCACGGCGTTATCGTCCCGCAGTACGGCGACGAGAACGACCAGCTGGCCGTTGACACGCTCCAGAAGATCTATGACGAGGTCTGGGGCGAGGGCGTCTACAAGTGCGTCGGCGTTCAGTCCGAGCAGGTCGTCTTCGGCGGCGGCAATATCCACTGCATTACCCAGCAGGAGCCGTCGGCTTAATCGTCTGGCTTTCCGAGGCACCCCATCTCGCCGCTCAAGCCGTCGCTCGCGTACCAAAGTACGCTTCGCTCCTCTTTCGCGGCGACCTGGGGCACCTCGAAAACCCAGTCGATCAATCGGACAGGGACTACCTGATTGATTGGTTGGGTTTTCTTTGGGCACTCCGTTGCCTCCACATCGGAGTGCCTTTTTCTTTGATTGAATACGCGTCTGATCTGGGATTTATTGCGGGTTAGGCCAATTGTTCGCTTGAATTTCCCAGGTCAGACGCGTATTCAATTGCTGATAGTTTCCGGTTGCGAGCGCGACCGTTTTGATCGGAGTATCTATGTACCAGCGTATCGTTATCTACACGCGCCTGTTCCGCGAGCGTTGGTCCAACAATTGCATCCTCTCCTCTCTTTGGGATGGCACCTGTACCGGTGACGCGGCCTGCAACCCTACCTTGGGCTGCGCCTTCGGTACAGATGCCATCCTTTTTGCTGTAGGGGGAGCGTGTCGTGGCAGGTAAAAAGTTCTCCCTGTTCGAGGTCATCCTCTCGGTTATCTGCGTTGTCTTTACCATCGAGGCGGCCGCTCCGGCATCTGCCATGGGTAACGTGCAGTTCTTCTGGTGGATCTTCCTCATCATTACGTTTTTGCTTCCCTATGGCCTGGTGGTGGCCGAGCTGGGCACGGCGTTCGATTCCGAGGGCGGCCTGTACGATTGGGTTCGCCTGGGCTTGGGCGACCGTTGGGGCGCCCGCTGCTCCTGGTGCTATTGGGTCAACTTTCCACTGTGGGTGGCAAGTATCGCCTGCATGTTCCCCAGTGTCATCAATGCGGTATGGGGCATCGAATTTTCGCTTGGGGTCCGAATTGCCATCGAGCTTGCCTTTGTGTGGGGCGTCACGGTCATGGCAATGCAGCCGGTGGCCGAGGCCGATTGGGTCATGGATGGCGGCGCCGTCATCAAGGTGCTCATTACCGCCGTGGTGGGAATCGTCGGCATCTGGTTTGCCTGCAACAACGGCTTTGCCAACGATATGTCGTTTAAGACCTTTGTCCCCGATCTTGGAGACACTAACTCACTGACGTATCTTTCGATCATCCTCTTCAATTTTATGGGCTTTGAGGTGGTCGCGACCTTTGCCAGCACGATGAAAAACCCGTCGCGTGATATCCCCAAGGCGGTTATCGCCGGCGGCGTTGCCATTGCGGCAATCTACATCATTTGCGGTATCGGCATTGGGGCTTCGGTTCCCACCGAGCAGCTTTCGCTCGATTCGGGCATTGTGGACGCGGTTGCCGCCATGGTGGGGCGCGCTCACCCGCTGACGATGATTGTGGGCATGGCCTTTTTGGTGACGCTGTTCGCTAACATGATTTGCTGGAGTTTTGGCGTCAACAACGTGGCGAGCTATGCCGCGCGCCATGGCAACATGCCGCGCCCCTTTGCGCTGGTGTCCAAGAAGACCGGCATGCCCAACGGCTCGGCACTCATTAACGGTTGTTTTGCCAGCTTGGTGCTGCTACTTCAGATTCCGCTGGGCGAAGGTTCCGACGTCTTTTGGGTCTTCTTCTCGATGAACGTCGTCTTTCTGCTCATGAGCTATATCCCGATGTTCCCGGCGTTTTGGCGCCTGCGTAAATACGACGACCGCCCACGTGTGTTCCGCGCGCCCTTCGAGGGCAAGGTGCTTGCGGTAGCGCTTGCGGTGCCGGTGGTAGAGCTCGTGCTTTCGATTGTTGCGACAATCGTGCCGCTTAACAGCTCACCCGCCGAGATGTCAAAGTTGCCGATCCTCATGGGTGTGGTGATCGGCGTGTTGCTGGGTGAGGTTTCGCGCCTTATATCGCGCCGCGGCCGCAGCGTCGACAATCCCGGCGTTGGTGCAAGGGGGACAGGTTTCTTTACACCAAAACAGTAGCGCCGCGAGCTGCGCGGCGCTTACTGCATCTTGGATTACTGTTCGCGGTGCTCAGGATTAGAAGCGAGCTTAGGAGCAAAGTAGGGGACGTGGCCCAAGTAGGGGCAGCTATCCTCGCGCGCCTCGACGACGCAGGGAACGTTGTCATAGGTCATGGAAGAACCGAGTCGGGTGATGGCCTTGGCGGCGGGCGCGACGAGCATCTTGAGCGGAGCGATCGGTGTCATGGCATCTCCTTTCATCGGTGAGACACAGCTTGTTTATCTAAACGATACAGTACGTTTAATCGGTGAGTCTAATCTTGCGGCAAAGAATCTGTCAACATCCTCACAGCATCTAGACAGGGGAGGCGGGCATGAGTTTCGCGTTCTATATCTACACCACGATTATCATGGGTGTGGCTCTGGTGACCAGTGCCGTGGCATTGGTGGTTTGGCTCATGACGCGCCGTCGCGACAGCCTCGTGGCCGCGGCGGGTTTTTTGCTCTATATGCTCGATATGTCGGTCATCTTTTTTGACGAGTACAATCGGCTCAAATACGACTACGCCGTTACCTTTAGCGAGCCGCTGCAGCACCCCTTGCTGCGCTGCGTGCTTGGTATTGCCATCTATGCCTGCGTGGTGCTATGGATGTTTGCGCGCTTGCGCAAAAGACCGACGTCGCGCATGCTCGGACTCGCTATCGTGCCGTTTTCAATCTTGCAATTGCTGCTGGTGCCTCGCAGCGGCGCTGCCGGAGAGGTGCAGCAGTATCTCTTTTGGCTCACGCGTGACCTGGGCAATGTAGGATGTCTTGCCTATGCCGCCTGGCATTACCGGTACAGAGCAACGCGTGTTGAGAAACTCGACCTCGACCGCTCAAAGCTCTTTTGGAAGGTGGCCTTCGTTCTTGTGTTTTGTGTGATCGCCGAGGACACCTACATGATCTTGTTCTGCCGCCCCGACTCCCAAAACCCCGTCATCGGCCTCTTTTTGTGGTATCTGTCCGAGCGCAATATCTCCGAAAACGTGCTGCTCGTGGTATGCGCGGCTCAGCTTTTTTGCCAGTTTAGCCATATCCTGCGTGTGTATGCCCGTCATCCGCGTGCCGATGAGGACGTGGCAGCCGAGAGCGCAAGCTCTGAGGACGATCTCGCATCGCGTGTGGTGATTTATGCCGACGCCCATAAGCTGTCACGGCGCGAGCAGGAGGTGCTCACGCTGGTGCTGAAGGGCAACGACGCCCAAAACATCGCCAGCGAGTTGGTCATCAGCCCTGGCACGGTCAAGGCACACTTGCATCGCATCTACGTTAAAAGCGGCGTCTCCAACCGAGATGACCTTATAGATACCTTTTGGCGTTCCTAGCCTCATTCTTCCTCGCATGCGGGTCTTGCTGTGTGGGCGGCCACACCGTTGGGCGTAATGAAGCGGTAATAATCTCAGACAATAAACCTGCAGGTAAAGCGTGTAAACCTGCTTAAACTGACCGTTTGCGGTCCCTGGCCTTGGCACGGATTTGCCCCTGTGTATCAATGGGTGTAGCGCGAAGCCGCGGACGTGGGACAGACGTCCGAGCACGGCTTGTAGGCACGCGCCGATGCGGGAGCGCTACGCTCCCAACCGAGTGCCCACGCGGGCGGTGCGTCCGCGTTGCAACCAAAGATGCCTGAGGAGGCTCACATGGACAAGGCTGATGTAGTTATCAAGAGCGACGCCGTCTTTACCGGCGATGGGCTCGAGCCGTTTAAGGGCGGCGTTGCCGTGCGGGGCGATAAAATCGTTGCCTGCGGTGACGATGCTCACCTGGCACCGTTTATCGGTCCCGATACCGAGGTGCGCGACTTTGGCGACCAGCTCGTCATGCCCGGCCTGATCGACTCGCACACGCATTTTGCCCAGGGCGCGTTTATGACCGACCCCGATTTTGCCGTCAACCTCATCGACTGCACCAGTTTTGAGATGGCGATGGAACGTGTCGTGGCGTTTGCGGCCGACCATCCCGATAACGAGTGGATTCTGGGCTGCCAGATTATCCAGTTCCAGTGGGATGTCCCCGAGATGCCCACGGCCGCGATGATCGATGAGTACATCTCGGACCGCCCGGTCTTTCTGCAGCAGGTTGACATGCATACCTTTAGGCTTATAGGACAAAATGTGTGTCCACTTTAGGGGCATCGGCGCAGGTCGATGCC
>URNQ01000044.1 GCA_900549245.1 uncultured Collinsella sp. | reverse complement strand
TTGATCTTTTGATCATGCCGCCGAAGTTGAAAGGCAGATTGCCGCTCTGGCGGGTTTGCAGCGTCAACTGGTTACGCGGGCTGGTAAGCCCGCGTAACCCTAATAATTGGCTTCGTAGCCGTTGCCGTCGCCGGTGGGCTCTTCGTAGTAGTCCGAATCGCTCGAATCGCTTGAGTCATCGGAATCGTCAGAGCTGACCGATGAGGTTGCGGTACCGTTTGCGTAGTCGTCAGACGTGTTGTTGTTCAGGTCGCCGATCGTAGAGCTCGAACCGTCGGAAAGACCCATGGTGTTGGGACCCTTGGGATCCTTGCCGGCGTCGACGCGCTCCATCATTTCCTTGAGCTCGTCCTCGTAGACAAAGACGTAGCTCACACCGTCGATCATGGTGCTGTCGTCGGCGTACGAGGGCAGGTTGGCCGAGTAGATACCGTCGACATCCATACCGCGCATGGCATTGACCGTAGCCACGATATCCTGAACGCTCATATCGGTTACGAGCATATCAGACAGCGAATTAACCAGGCCAAAGATCTTCGTGGCATCGAAGTTATTGAGAATCTGGTTGGCAAGGGCGCCAAGCACCTGACGCTGGTGGCGCATGCGCGTGTAATCGCCGTCGGCATAGGTGTAGCGGCAGCGGGCATAGGTAAGGGCGGTGGCACCGTCCATATGCTGCTGGCCAGCGGTAATCTTAATATCCAGGTGCTCGGGGTCGTCAACATCATCGGTTGCGTTAATGTCGATACCGCCAACCGAATCAATCAGCGCCTGCATACCGTCGAAGCTGACCTCGGCATAGTGGGAGATCTGAACACCGCACAGCTCGTTGACCGCCTCGACCATGGCCTCGGCGCCGCCAACGGTATGGCAGGCGTTGATCTTCATGGTCTCGCCCTTGTACTCGACCTTGGTGTCGCGCGGAACGGAAATGAGCGTCGCCTGCTTTTGCGTGGGGTCGATGCGTGCCAGGATAATCGAGTCGGCACGATACGTATCCTCGCCCGGACGGCCGTCGGTGCCAAGAAGCAGCACGTAGAACGGATCCTTTGCCTCATCGGTGTCAACCAGAACCCGACGCAGATTGTCAGTAATGACATTAGAATCGCCGAGCTTGCCCATAATGGTGGCAAACCACAGGCCGGCAGCGGTAGTGGCACTCAGCAGCACGCCAAGCACGACAATGAGCGCGACGTGACGAATCGTGTGGCTACGACGACGTTGGCGAGCGCGCTCGGAATAGCGAGCCACGTTATCGCGACTGTAGATCTTGGCCTGCGCACCAGTTGAGGGTCTTCGGGTGGTGGTATCCGCGAGGGGCTTTTTATTAAACATAGGCAACCTGTATTAGTAGATGACGGGATCGGGGACGGTAGCATGCTCGACATGCGCGCCAAGCGCCTGCAGCTTTTCGACAAACTGCTCGTAGCCGCGCTTGATGTGATGGATAGCCGAAACCTCGGTCGTCCCGTCGGCGATCAAGCCCGCTACGACGAGGGCCGCTCCGCCGCGCAGATCGGGCGAGGTAACCTGTGCACCCGAGAAGCCCTTGACGCCATGAATCATGGCATGATGGCTCTCGATACGAATGTCGGCACCCATGCGCACCAGCTCAGAGGCAAACATAAAGCGATTCTCGAAGATGTTTTCGGTAATAACAGAACTGCCGTCGGCAAGGGCGGAGAGCACCATAATCTGCGCCTGCATGTCGGTCGGGAAACCGGGGAACGGAAGCGTCTGGATGTCGACCGGCTTGATACGCTCGGCACGGTTCACATGGACGCCATCCTCGACGCGCTCGCAGTCGATACCCATGAGCTCCATCTTCTTGAGCACCATGCCCAAGTGAATGGGGCAAAAGCCCGTGACATCGACACCGCGATCGTCGGCCATCAACGCACCGGCAACGATAAAGGTACCGGCCTCGATGCGGTCGCCCACCACGCGATGGGTAACGGGATGGAGCTCTTCCACGCCTTCGATAGTCACGACGGGCGTACCGGCGCCAACAATCTTGGCGCCCATCTCGTTGAGCATGTTAGCGAGATCGACGATCTCGGGCTCGCGGGCGGCATTGTCGATAACCGTGGTGCCCTGTGCGCGCACAGAGGCCATGATGAGGTTCTCGGTCGCACCGACGCTGGCGAACTCGAGCGTGACGGTGGTACCGCGCAGACCTTGGGGCGCATTAGCGTTGATGTAACCGTGGGCGGTATCGAACTCAACGCCCAGGGCCTCAAGACCAAGAATATGCATATCGATCTTGCGAGCACCCAGGTTGCAGCCGCCCGGCATGGCAATTGTGGCGCGATGGAAGCGGCCCAGCAGGGGTCCCATGACGGCGGTGGAAGCGCGCATCTTGGCAACGAGCTCGTAGGGGGCCTCCCATGAATCGACCTGAGAGGTATCAATCTCGAGCGTGTGCTCGTCGAGAACATCGATCGTAGCGCCCATGCCCTTGAGCACCTTGCCCATCACGTGGACATCGGAAATATCGGGCACGTTCTGCAGCGTCGTCTTGCCCGGCGCCAGAAGCGTTGCCGCCATGAGTTTGAGCGCGGAGTTCTTGGCGCCCGAGACGGGCACGGAGCCTCCGATGGCGTGGCCACCCTCAACGCGGATAATATCCAAGGTCTACCCTTTCAAAAAGCATGCCCGGGGTGGCTGGGCCATCCCGGGCATGATGTGTTCGCAAATGGTCGAACGCTAAATCGTTTGACTATTGGGCAAGCTTGAGCTTACACCATGCGATTTCATTATAGAGGTAGGCGCGGCGTGCATCATCCTCCGACAAATTACCCAGCTTCTCTTCAAAACCTTGAATATCAGCTTTAAGCTTGTCGGCATCGACAGTCGCCAAATCGCAAGCGCGCTCGGCGAGAACGGTCACGACATCGTCCGCAACCTGGGCATAACCGCCGGCCACGGCAAACGTGTGGTCGACAGTGCCCATGGCCTTATCGGAAACGCGAACGTAGCCGCGGTCGATCGTGCAGATCTCGCTGGAGTGAGCAGGCAGGACGCCAAACTCGCCATCCGTGGACGGAATCGACACAAACGCAGCGTCGCCCTCATAGGCGCAGCTCACGGGGCACACGATGCGGATACGCATAACCTACTTCTCCCCCATCTTGCGGGCGCGCTCGCGCACGTCCTCAATCGTGGAAGCATAGCGGAAAGCCTGCTCGGGCAGGTCATCGGCCTTGCCGTCGACAATCTCGGCGAAAGAGCGGACGGTATCCTCGACGCGGACGTAGACACCGGGGTTGCCGGTGAACTTCTCGGCGACGTGGAAGGACTGCGAGAGGAACTGCTGAATCTTACGGGCACGGTTGACCGTAAGGCGCTGCTCCTCGGACAGCTCGTCCATACCCAGAATGGCGATGATGTCCTGAAGGTCGGAGTACTCCTGCAGGAGCTCCTGGACCTTGACGGCGACACGGTAGTGCTCCTCGCCGACGATCGAGGGATCGAGAGCGTCGGAGGAAGATGCGAGCGGGTCGATAGCCGGGAACAGGCCAAGCGACGAAATGCTACGCGAAAGAACCGTGGTGGCGTCGAGGTGCGTAAACGTCGTGGCAGGCGCCGGGTCGGTCAGGTCGTCTGCGGGGACGTAGACAGCCTGGACGGAGGTAATGGAGCCCGTCTTGGTCGAGGTAATGCGCTCCTGGAGGTCGCCCATCTCGGTTGCCAGCGTGGGCTGGTAACCAACGGCGGACGGCATACGGCCCAGCAGTGCGGAAACCTCGGAACCTGCCTGGGAGAAGCGGAAGATGTTGTCGATGAACAGCAGAACGTCCTGGCCGCGATCGCGGAAGTACTCAGCGGTGGTAAGGCCGGCCAGACCGATGCGCAGACGCGCTCCGGGCGGCTCGTTCATCTGACCATAGACCAAGCAGGTCTTGTCGATAACGCCAGACTCGCTCATCTCGAGGAACAGGTCGGTGCCCTCGCGGGTACGCTCGCCGACGCCGGTGAACACCGAGGTGCCGCCGTGCTCCTGGGCGAGGTTGTTGATGAGCTCCTGAATCAGAACGGTCTTGCCGACGCCGGCGCCGCCGAACAGGCCCGTCTTGCCGCCACGGATGTAGGGCTCGAGCAGGTCAACAGCTTTGATGCCGGTCTCGAAGATCTCGGTCTTGGTGGTGAGCTCGTCAAAGCGGGGCGCTGCATGGTGGATGGGGTAGAACTCCTCCACCTCAGGCATGGGCTTGCCGTCGACAGGCTTGCCCATGACGTTCCAAATGCGGCCGAGCGTCTTGGGGCCAACGGGCATCTTCATGGGCTCACCGGTATCGGTGGCGATGAGGCCGCGCTGCAGGCCGTCGGTCGAGGACATGGCGACCGTGCGGACGACGCCGCCCGGAAGCTGGCTCTCGACCTCGAGGATCGTGCTCAGATGACCGATCGGGGTCTCGGCCTCGACCGTGAGTGCGTTGTAGATCGGGGGCACCGCGCCGTCAAACTTGACGTCGACGACAGGGCCGATGATACGCACGATGCGACCATCACCGGCAGTCGTCTTCTTGGTGGCTTCCTCGACCGCAAGCTTTACGGTGTTATTAGCCATTACTGTTCCTCCAATGCTGAGGCTCCGCCGACGATCTCGTTAATCTCGGTCGTAATCGAAGCCTGGCGCACGCGACTATACGTGCGGGTAAGGGTCGAGATGATCGCGGTGGCGTTTTCCGTCGCGGAGTGCATGGCCTTGCGGCGTGCACCCTGCTCGGCAGCCGCCGAATCGATCAGGGCCTGGTAGATGACCGTCAGGATATAAGACGGCACAAGCTTGCCGAGAACATGCTCGGGAGAGGGCACGAACTCGAACGTGGACGAGATGCGCTTAGGGGCGTCGGTCTCGTTCTTACGCGGACCGTGGGCCATAGCGATCATCTCGGGGTCGAGCGGCAACAGATGCTCGACGCGAAGCTCCTGATCCACGCGGTTCTTGGCGTGGTGGTAGACAAGCTCGACACGGTCAAGCTCACCGGCACGATACGCATCGCAGATATGAGAGGAGATCATGCGGGCCTGATTGAAATCGGGCTCAGAGGAGTTGCCCTCAAAGTGCATGACAACGTTTGCGCGGTCACGGAAATACGTGGCCGGCTTACGCCCACACGCGATGATCTCGCACTCGATGCCGTCGTTCGCCCAAGAAGCGGCGAGCTTTTCGGCCGTGCGCTCCACCGTCGTATTGAAACCGCCGGCAAGGCCGCGGTCCGAGGCAATAACGACAATCAGGCCATGCTTGACGCTCTCATGCTTCTGCAGCATGGGATCGGTGCCCGAACAGGAGGCGTCGCCGGCGACCGTCAACATGACGTCGGTCAGCGCCTCCTTATAGGGCTCGGCCTGCTTGGAGCGATCGAGGGCACGACGGATCTTGGCCGTAGAGACCATCTCCATCGTGCGCGTGATCTGCTTGGTCGTGGTAACCGAGGAGATTCGCTTCTTAATGTCGCGAAGGTTGGCCATGGGGCTTAGTTCTCCTCTGATCCAGAAACATCCGAATGGTGCTTGGCCATGAACTGCTGTTTGAAGTCGCCGATGACGCGCAAGAGCTCAGCCTTGGTGTCATCATCGATCTTCTTGGCGCGAACCTTGTCGAGCAGCGAACCAAAGCCATTGTCCATGTACTCGATGAGCTCGGCACGGAAGGGCAGCACGTCGGCGATCTCCAGGTCATCCAGGAAGCCCTCGTTGCCAGCGAACAGCGTAACGATCTGCTCGCCAACCTCAAACGGCTTGTAACGCGGCTGCTTCAGGAGCTCGGTCATGCGAGCACCATGGGTCAGCTGCTTCTGAGTAGCCTCGTCGAGGTCGGAGCCGAACTGCGTAAAGCCGGCGAGCTCCTGGTACGAAGCGAGGTCCAGACGGAGGTTGCCGGCGACCTGCTTCATTGCCTTGGTCTGCGCATCGCCACCGACGCGGGACACGGAGATGCCCACGTCGACTGCCGGGCGCTGACCCTGGAAGAAGAGCTCGGACTGCAGGTAGATCTGACCATCGGTAATGGAAATGACGTTGGTCGGAATGTAGGCCGAGACGTCGCCGTCCTGGGTCTCGATGATCGGAAGAGCCGTCATGGAGCCGTAACCGTTCTTCTTGGACATCTTGACGGCACGCTCGAGCAGACGAGAGTGCAGGTAGAAGATGTCGCCAGGATAGGCCTCGCGTCCGGGCGGACGATGCAGCGTCAGCGACATCTGACGGTAGGCCACAGCCTGCTTGGACAGGTCGTCGTAGATGACGAGCACGTGGCCGCCGGGGTTGGTCTCGCTGGCGGGCTTGCCGTCCTCGCCGTTGTACATGAAGAACTCGCCGATAGCGGCACCGGCCATAGGCGCGATGTACTGCATAGGGGCGGAATCGGCAGCGGTGGCCGAAACGATGATGGTGTAGTCGAGCGCACCGTGCTGAGCGAGGGTCTCGCGGATGTTGGCAACCGTGGAGGCCTTCTGGCCGATGGCGACATAGATGCAGACCATGCCCTTGCCGCGCTGGTTGAGGATAGCGTCGATGGCGATGGCGGTCTTACCGGTCTTACGGTCGCCGATGATGAGCTCACGCTGACCGCGGCCAATAGGCACCATGGAGTCGATAGCGAGCAGACCGGTCTGAACCGGCTCGCACACCGGGGTACGATCGATGACGCCGGGAGCCTTGAACTCGATGGGGCGACGGTGCGTGGCGACGATGTCGCCCAAGCCGTCGATGGGCTGGCCGAGCGGATTGACGACGCGGCCGAGCATGGCACGGCTCACGGGGATATCCATAATGCGGCCAGTGGTGCGGCACTCGTCGCCTTCCTTGATGGAGTCGACGGCACCGAACAGAACGGCGCCGACCTCGTCACGGTCAAGGTTCTGGGCAAGGCCGAAGACGGTCTCACCGGTATCGGAGCTCTTGAACTCCAGAAGCTCGCCTGCCATGGCGCTCTTGAGGCCGGAGACGCGCGCGATGCCGTCGCCTACCTCGTCGACCGTTGAAACCTCATGCGTATCGACCGTCGCGGAGAGGCTCGTGAGCTGCTCCTGCAGTTTCTTGGCGATATCCTGGGCATTGAGGGTTTCGGACATTAGGCTTCACCTCCGTACGAATTAGCAGAGTTTGCGAGGGTCTCCTGCGCGATGCGCAGCTGCGTCTTGACGGAAATGTCACGACGCTCGCCGCGGGCCTCGAGCACCAGGCCGCCCACGATAGACGGGTCAACCTGCTCGATAAGGAATACCTTGCGGCCGAAGTCCTGCTCGCATTTCTTAGTGATGGTTTGACGCAGCTCGTCGTCGAGCGGGATCGCCGTGGTGACGGTCACGCCCACTACATCCTCGTCTTCCTCGGCAACATACTTAAAGGCAGCTGCCACCTTGGGAAGAAGGTCGAGCTGGTCGCGCTTGGACATGGTGTCGAGCACGGCGATGATCTCGGGGCTGGCGGAAGCCAAGCGCTCGATCATCTCGAGGTCCTCGAACACATGGTTCTCGGCCTTAGCGGCTTCCAGAAGGGAGCGCGCGTAGGTCTCGAGCACCTTGTCCTGATAGCGGCTAGTCGGCATTCAGGCTACCTGCTTCCTGGATGTAGCGCTCGATGAGCTTCTTCTGCTCGGCATCGTCCTCGAGTGCCTCGCCCACGATCTTGGTGGCGACGGCAACGGACAGGTCGGCGATGGAGCTCGCGGCACCGGCGTAAATGGACTTGCGCTCGTCCTCGACGGTCGTATGGGCCTTGGCGATGATCTCCTCGGCCTCCTTGTGAGCAGCCTCGATGATACGGGCGCGCTCGGACTCGGCGTCCTTACGGGCCTCGAGAACGATGTCGGCAGCCTGACGACGGGCGTCGGTGACGATCGAGTCGGACTCAGCGCGCTTGGCGATAGCCTCCTGCTTGGTCTTCTCGGCCTCGTCGAGGCTCTCCTCGATCTTCTTGCCGCGCTCCTCCATGGTTTTCATGATGCCCGGCAGGGCGACCTTGGCCAGCACGATCCAGATAATCAGGAAGGCGATAAGCGCCGGGATGAACTCCGCCATCTTAGGGATGAGGATGTCCGCACCGGCAGCGCCGTCCTCAGCGAACGCGGAAACCGGCATGAGCAGCGCGGCCGCGGACGCGGAGAGTGCGATCGCGCTCTTCTGGGATGAAAGATTCATACTTGACGCTCCGTGCTATTTAACGATCAGCGCGACAACGAAGCCGATCAGAGCCAGAGCCTCGCCGAAGGCGGAGCCCATGATGAAGACGGTGAACACGCGGCCCTGGACCTCAGGCTGACGGGCCATAGCACCCGTAGCACCCAGAGCAGACAGGCCGATAGCAAGACCAGCGCCGATAACACCGAGACCGTAACCGATAACTCCCACGATTCCTCCTTTGTCGTGCGTGTCTTATTTCACGCAGGATAACCTTTTTTATAACTGCCGGGCTCCATGGGTACGGGCACCGGCGGTTTAACGAATTGCTTACCTTTAAGGCGCGAGCGGAAGGCTACTCCTCCTCCGCGACCTCCTCTGCCTCGGAGACATACACGGCGGTAAGGACCGTGAAGACGTAAGCCTGGATGGCGCCGACCACAAGCTCGATCGCATAGATCAGGATGAGGATGGCAAGCCAGGCTAGCGAAGGCAGGGCGCCAACGGCGTGGGCCGCGGAAACCTGCTGAAGTAGCGGCTGCATGAACATGCTCGCCACGTCGGCTCCACATGACCACGTGTCCTGCGAACATGTTGCAGAACAGACGGACGGCAAGCGTGATGAGACGCAGGAAGGTCGAGAAAAGCTCGACGACCCACACAAGCACGTTCATCGGGAAGCTTACGCCCTGCGGGGCGAGGCTCTTGATGTAGCCGATCACGCCGTGAGCCTTGCATCCGTAGTAGATGAAGTACACGAAGGCGAAGATGGCGAGCGCGGCGGTGGAGCCGATTGCGCCGGTGCCGGGCTTCATTCCCGGAATCAGGCCGATCATGTTATTGATCAGGATGAACAGGAAAAGCGAGCACAGGAACGGGAAGTGCTTCTTCCAGTTCTCACCCACGACGCCCTTGCCGATATCGTTCTCGACGTACTCGATGATGTACTCGAAACCGTTGACGAAGAAGCCCTTGGGGACCAGGGTCTGCTTCTTCTTGAACACGGCCAGGACGATCAGGAGCACGATCGTGGAGACGATCAGCCAAAACGAGTACTGCGTGATGCCGCAGCTCAGATCGCCCACGACAGGGGTGGAGCTGAACTCGCTGACCAGATGATTAATCTCATCAGGCAGCTTTTCAAAAATTTCCACGACTTACCTTTCGACCTCATGAGGATCTCGCAGCGCCTTGACGACACGAACCGTGCAGGCAGCCATAAAGGCCACGAAGCCGATCGCCTCGCCCAGGAGGAACATGCGAAATGCCTCTCCGAACAACACAAACACAACCAAGGTAAAGACGAGCAGGGCGATTGCCGAGACCGCCAGACTCACCATACCCTTGAGCATGTCCGCATTCTGCTTATCGTCAAGAACCGGCTTGAGCGTAAAGACAAAGGGAAGGAAGGCAATTGCGCCCGCGATGGCGCCTGCAACGATAGCGAGCAGATCGGCTATCTGAAACACTGGCGTCCTCACTTTCCTTTTTAACGCTTCACAGAACAGTTCCCGCCAAACATTGGTGACTATTGTACGAGCCAATCGCTAAAGTACAACCGAAAAAGCATCGGTTAATACGCACCTGTTCGTTTTCTTAAGACCTTCTTTATGCCGCAGGTACGGTAATACGTTTTTCTCGAACCCTGCAGGGCAAAACGTCCGTTAACAGGAGTGCGCGCGGTCGCCTTTTGTTCGTCCGCGCGCACCGTTTCTTCGTATTTGCAGCCGCGGCCGTTTAGCCCAGCGACTAGAGCGTGCCGTAGATGCGGTCGCCGGCGTCGCCGAGGCCGGGAACGATGTAGGCAGCCTCGTTGAGATGGTCGTCGATGGCGCAGGTATAGATATGTACATCGGGATCCTTCTCGGTCAGCGACTTGAGGCCCTCGGGGGCCGCGACGATGCACAGCATGCGGATGTCCTTGACACCGCGCCCGCGCAGGTAGCTGATGGCCATCTCGGCCGAACCGCCCGTGGCGAGCATGGGGTCGACGACCAGGCAGATGCGCTGGTCGATATCCTTGGGCATCTTGCAGTAATACTCGTGCGGCTCGTGGGTGACCTCGTCGCGCTCCATGCCGATGTGGCCCACGCGAGCGGAGGGCACCAGGTCGAGGATGCCGTCGACCATGCCAAGGCCCGCACGCAGGATGGGCACGATGGCGAGTTTCTTGCCGGCGAGCTGCTTAAACGTTGCGGTGGTGATAGGGGTCTCGACCTCGACGTCTTCCATAGGCAGGGGGGGCACGGGCTCGTTGCCGGCAAACGTGCGGCGG
>URNQ01000043.1 GCA_900549245.1 uncultured Collinsella sp. | reverse complement strand
CAGGCTGCCCCTGCCGTAGCTGCGCCCGAGACCGTGCCCGCAGCTACCGAAGCCGCGCCAGAGCCCAGCGACCACCTGGCCGCCATGATGCGCCGCAGCGCCCGCCGCGAGGAAGCCTACGTGCCCACCTCGCAGCTCCGCCGCTTCACCCTGCCCGATTCGGCGCCCATCATGCGCCGCGTCATGGGCTTTCTGTCCGACCAGGCCCGCGCGCTCATCCACGCCGGCGTGTCGCGCGACCGCATCTGCATCGATCCCGGTCCGGGCTTTGGCAAGACGGCCAACGAGGACATCGTCATCCAGCGCGAGACTGCCAAGATGGCGTCACTGGGCTATCCGCTCATGTGCGCCGTATCGCGCAAGCGCTTTGTGGGCGCCGTCTCGGGCGTGACCGAGGCCGCCGAGCGCGATGCCGCTACGTTTGGTGTGTGCCTGGGCGCCATCCAGGCCGGTGCCAACATCGTGCGCGTGCACGACGCCGCGGGTTTTGCGCAGTTCCTGAACGGCTACTGGGCAGTTGCCAAGTCGCAGCCGCGCCGCGCGTTTGTGGCCGTGGGCTCCAACCTGGGGCATCGCTGTGACAACATCCGCGCCGCACGCGACATGATCGCCGAGATTCCACTCACCTGCGTGTCCAACTCCTCCAAGATCTACGAGAGCGAGCCGGCCTACGAGATGCGCCAGGATGCGTTTGCCAACGCCGTCATCGAGATTAAGACCGAGCTGGCGCCGTTGGTGCTGCTCGACGAGCTCATGAAGATCGAGGCCGAGCTGGGGCGCGACCGCTCCAAAAAGGCCAAGGCCAACGGTCCGCGCACCATCGACCTGGACCTGCTGTGGATGGACGGCGAG
Organism: uncultured Collinsella sp.; assembly: GCA_900549245.1. Classification (GTDB taxonomy): domain Bacteria; phylum Actinomycetota; class Coriobacteriia; order Coriobacteriales; family Coriobacteriaceae; genus Collinsella. The sequence continues at coordinate 9,684 of URNQ01000043.1, read as the reverse complement.
ACCCACGGCGGCAAAAAGCTGCGCCTGCCGCATCCGCTCATTGGCGAGCGCGACTTCGTGCTGGTGCCGCTCGAGGACTTGATGCACGACCCGGCGCGGTTCTTCCGCTACAACGGCGTCGAGGTCAAGGAGCCCGAGGACCGCGTGGGCCATATCGTGGGCGAATTGGGGCGTATGTAGATGATCGAGATGAATGCTGTTGCCGCTGGCACCGAGCTCGACGCGGCGCGTGACGCGGGCCGCGAGGGCGTGTCCGCGGGCTGGTGCGCGTGGAGCGCGGGCGATGCTTCGCTGGCGTTTTCGCTGGTCGTGCGTCCGGATGTGAATATGCACGCCTTCCACGGCCTGCCGTTTGTGGCCGCGATGGGCATGATGGATGCGCTTGTGGGCACGGCATCGACGCTGGGCCTGGGCCTTGCCGGCAAGGTGGGTATCCAGTGGCCGAGTGACATCGTGTGCGGCGCGCCTGCGTTTGAGACGTCGCTCGCGCGCGTCGCCGTCAACGGCGGCGCCGGTGCTGCGGGCATGTTTGCCGCGGTGACGGTGGATGTTGAGCGCACAGCACTGAACGAGCTCGGCTTGGATATGGGCGACGAGGTACTGGTCGAGGCGCTGGCCGCGGCGGTGCTCGCTCGCGTTGACGCCTGGGCGGTTGCCGCCAACACACCGCAGGGCGCTGCCGGCCCGCTGGCTCCGGTGCTGGGCGAGTATTTTGACATGGTGCCACTGCTGGGTCGTCAGGTCGCGGCGGTGTCGCCCAACGGTTTGCCGCTCGCGGTGGGCGTGTTTGCGGGCCTGGACATCTGGGGTCGCGCGACCATCAAGACTGATGCCGGCGAGCAGGAGTTTCCGCCCGAGGCCGTACGGATTCGCGGACTGTAACGAGAGACGTCTGCGCCCAAAGATAACGATGACAACGAAGCCCTCCTCGGCCTGCACCGGGGAGGGTTTCGCCTATCTGGGGAATGGGTTGCCAGCGCCCTATTCCTCAAAATTGAAAATTTTTCAGTTTTGAGGAATAGGCTTGGCGAACGTTTGCGGGGCTGTGGTATCGGGCGTGCTCGACTTATGCCCCTGTTTTACCCCCAGCTCCTGCATGCGGCGGTAGATTTCGCAGATACCCTTGATGGTGAGCTGTCCGTCGACCACGTCGAAGGCATCGGTCGAATCGGCGACGATGCCGGCGAGACCGCCTGTGGCGATAACGGTGGCATCGTCGCGGCCCAGCTCGCGCTTCATGCGCGCGACCAGGCCCTCGGCCATGGCGGCGGCGCCCATCACGGCGCCGACCTTGATGCACTCTTCGGTGTCGCGACCGATGGCGTGCTCGGGCGCCTCGAGCGGCACGCTGGCGAGCTTGGCGGCACGGGCGGCAAGCGCGTCCATGGAGATGCGGATGCCCGGCGCGATCGCCCCACCAATGTAATAACCGTCCTCATCGATGACGTCGATATTGGTCGCGGTGCCAAAGTCCACCACGATTGCCGGCGCGCCGTAGAAAGTTTCGGCCGCAACGGCGTTGGCGACGCGGTCGGCACCTACGGCCTGGGGGCGCGCCGCGCGCAGCTTGGTCACGGTGGCCGTCTGCGGTCCGATGACGATGGCGTCCGCGGCAATGCGGTCGGCCACGGCGTGCCACTCGCGCGAGAGCTGTGGCACCACGCCGGCAAAGGCAATCGCGTCGACCGCGTCGAGCGAAAGGCCGTACATCTTAAAGAAACCCATCAGGCGCACATGGATCTCGTCGGCGGTATAGGAGCGGTCGGTGGGCATGCGCCACGACTGCACCAGCTCGTCTCCGTCAAACAGGCCCATGGCCGTCTGCGTGTTTCCCATATCGATAGCGAGCAGCATGTCTACTCCCGGTGTTGGCATAAAAGGACGCGCACCATTGTATACGTGCCGTCGGCGGCGCTCGGCTGCGATTCGTTCACGGCGATATGGGCTGAGGGGTTTTAAATATGAAGGAATTATGCTCTACGAGATTTTCCTTGCCGTTTACCGAACTCCCGCGTAATATTCTTTCTTGCGCACATGAGGCGCCCAGACATTGCGGGGTGGAGCAGTCTGGTAGCTCGCCGGGCTCATAACCCGGAGGTCGTAGGTTCAAATCCTGCCCCCGCGACCAAGAACTTGCAGCTCGTCGGCCTAGCCGGCGAGCTTTTTTGTTATTCCGGGACCGTGTTTTTCGGTCCAATTCTCAGCCTCTCAAACAAAATCTCGATCTGTAACATCTAGATCCGATTTGGGCGTCTAGGTGTTACAGATCGAGACCTTTCGTCAGGCCAGATTGGTTTGTCTCGATCTGTAACAGGTAGGGGTCAAAAGTGGGTCTAGATGTTACAGATTGAGATGTTTGATCGGACCGAATTTGTTCGTCTCGATCTGTAACATCTGGGGTCGTTTTTGGTCTGCAGGTGTTACAGATCGAGACAAACCGACGGGCCGCCCCGCCCCATCCACCTGCCGCTACCTGCTGTCTGCCGATTTCCGTTGCGCCACTGTGCTCCCATGCCATATCCTCTAGACAACTACGCGGCAACATCGCCGCCGCGCCTACAAGAGAGGAATGTCCATGACCGCACCTGCATCCAAGCTGCTCCAGCCCATTACGGTTGGCCCCCTTGAGCTCAAGAACCGCATTATGTTCCCGCCGCTGACCACCGGCTACGAGGAGCGCGACGGTTCCATTGGCGAGCGCAGCCTGGCTTTTTACGAGCGCCTGGCCCGTGGCGGCGTGAGCTACATCGTCATCGGCGACGTCGCTCCCGTCATGACCGCGAGCCCCACGCCCAAGCTGGCGACCGACGCCCAGATCCCCACGTTTAAGGCGCTGGCCGACGCCGTTCACAAGCACGTCGCCAAGGTCGCGCTGCAGCTGTTCCACCCCGAGTACGACGTGCCCGGTGTCGGCCGCATGGTCATGGGATCCATGGCCGCCGCCAAGGCCGCGCAGGAGGCCAAGGCCGCTGGCGACGAGGAGACCTTTGCCGCCAAGATGGCCGAGTCCAACGAGATTCGCAAGCAGGCCTACGCCAAGCTGCACCACGACATGCAGCACTTTGTGAACGAGGCGAGCGTAGAGCAGCTCACCCAGATCAAGGAGGCCATCGCCGCCTCGGCCGCCCGCGCGCAGCAGGCCGGCATCGACGCCATCGAGGTCCACGGCGATCGCTTGGTGGGTTCGCTGTGCTCGGCCATCCTCAACAAGCGTACCGACGAGTACGGTGGCTCGTTCGAGAACCGCGTTCGCTACGCGCTGGAGGTCGTCGCCGCCATTAAGGAGGCCGCGCCGCAGCTGATGGTGGAGTACAAACTGCCCGTGATCATGGAGAACCCCGACGGCACGCCGCGCGGCAAGGGCGGCCTGCTGCCCGATGAGGCCTGCGAGTTTGCCAAGCTGCTCGAGGGCGCGGGCATCGACATGATCCAGGTCGCGCAGGCCAACCACACCGGCAACATGGGCGACACCATTCCGCCCATGGGCGCCATGCCCTACAACTGGACGCTGCCCGTGGCAGAGCGCGTCAGGGCCCTGGTCTCCGTGCCGGTGGCAACCGTCGGCCGCGTGGTTTCGGTCGAGGCCGGCGAGAAGATCCTGGAAGACGGCGCGGCCGACATCATCGCGGACGGCCGCTCGCTCATGTGCGACCCCGACATTGCGCTCAAGGCCGCCACGGGCGAGCCCATCCGCGAGTGCCTCAACTGCAACAAGGGCTGCGTCGATGCGATTCAAAACCGCAAGTACATCTCGTGCGTGCTCAACGCCGAGAACGGCGACGAGGCGACCATCGCCATCAAGCCGGGCGAGGGCGACAAGAAGATCGCCGTGGTGGGCGGCGGTATTGCCGGCCTGGAGGCTGCGCGCGTGGCGGCCAAGCGCGGCTACGACGTGACCGTCTATGAGGCGAGCGATCATCTGGGCGGCCAGATTGTGCTGGCAGCCGCGCCTCCGCGCAAGGACGAGATCATGCGCTCGGTTGAGTATTACGAGAAGATTCTGCCCGGCCTGGGCGTGAAGGTCGAGCTCAACCATGCTGCTAGCCCCGCGGATCTCAACGCCGCCGACGCCGCGATTGTGGCTGTGGGCGCGCACGACGTGGTCATCCCCGTTCCGGGTGCCGACTCGGAGAAGGTCGTCTCGAGCTGGGACGTGCTGGCCGGCAAGGTGGAGCTTACGGGCCGCGTCGCCGTTATCGGTGGCGGCCTGGTGGGCACCGAGACTGCCGAGTACCTGCTGCAACACGGCTGCGAGGTGGCGATCGTGGAGATGCTCGACAAGATTGCCGCAGGCGAGTCCGAGACCATTCTGCCGCTGATCATGAGCGACTTTGCCGCCCACAACGTGGAGCAGCACGTTAAGACCCGCCTGACCGCCATTACCGACGAGGGCGTGGAGGCCGTGCACACCACCGAGGACGGTGCCGAGGAGCCGGTGAAGATCGCCTGCGATTACGTGGTGATGGCCGTGGGCTCCAAGGCCAACGCGTTTGACCTGGATGGCGTGACGGTGCCCGTGACCTGCGTGGGCGACTGCTCGGGCGAGCGCACCGCCGACATCGCGAGCGCCATTCGCACGGCGTATCACGCGGCCAACGAGCTGTAGTTGAACATCGCGGCCGGGCGGGACGGTAGCACGGATCCGTCTCGCCCGGCTGTGTCCCGTCGGGTGTCAACCGGTGCGGGGCCTGCAAGCGCAGCAGGCCCGCCCTTTTTGTTTTGCTCCGGTGGATGGCAATGCGCGGTAATCATGAGGAGTAAGGACGTCTACCGCCTTGCCGATCACTCAAAATTATTGGGGGAGGGGTTAATAACTATATCCTCTATGCCAAAGGACATAAAGAGATGCCAATTTTGTTGACAAGCGAATGACGATTAGCTGCGAGTCAGCTACCAGCGTAAATAATCGATAAAGAAATGTCGTAAATTGGTGCCAAATGCCCAGATAACACCGCGTCTATTTTAATTAACTGCTTTGAGCAAACAGTAAAATGCTACTATCTAACTTGCACGTAAGAAAGCAGATTAACGGTTAAGGCTAAGAAGTGGCAGGTATGTCGGAAGCAACTAGGACTCGCACGCATGCGCCCGAGGTTAGGCAGCGCGCCGTCGAGATCCTCCAAGAGGGGGTCGGTCATCGCGCCCTCGCCGCGGAGCTTGGCATTCCCCAGGCCACGGCTCGTCAGTGGGCCCGCGCGTATGCCGTGGGCGGTGCCGACGCCGTTCTCAACGCCGGTTCGCATCATCACACCTATTCGTACGAAGTTAAGCTCGCCGTGGTCAAGGACCGCTTGGAAAATGGCTTAACGGTTCGCGAGGCCATGATCAAGCACAAGATTCCCAGCGAGTCTTCGGTCAAGGCTTGGTGCCGCCAGTATCGCGAGAGCGGTGAGTCCGCGCTGGTCGATAAGCCGCGCGGTCGCAAGCCGCGCGTTAAAAAGGCGGAATAGCGAACGGGATGGTGCGCCCACAGGGGCGCATTTTTCTTGCCGCGCCAACTTTTTGGACCGTCGTGAGCCTACTGGAACATCCTCCAAAGTGGTTAATAAACCGCGCGCAGTGGCCCGTGCGCCCGCCGCCGCGATAGGGGGAGCGTCGCCTCTCTGCTCCAAAGCGGACAGACTCCTTACCCCGTACGCCTAAAACTCCCCAGTTGACCGAAAACCCGCCGCCGCTACTCCTCAACTGAGCTATAACGTTAAACAATTGCAGCGTTTTTGCATGGGGGAGTGATGGTATGACGCTACTGTATTTCCTTACCCTGTTTCCGCTGGTACCGGCGCTGGGCATGCTGCTCGCGCGCGGTGACCGCGCCCGCGATGCGGTAGGGCTTGTAGGCTCCGGCATTATTATGGCGGTGACAGTTGTAGTCGCCGTCATGTTTTTTGGCACGGGTCCGCAGAGCTTTGAGGTCGCCCCCGGCACCTCGCATGTGCTCTCGATCATCAGCTCCGTCATCGACGTAATTCTGTGCGCCGTCATCCTGTACAACGCGTTCAAATATAGGAACGCGCTCACCACGGTGCTCGGCATAGTCCAGCTGGTGGGCTCGCTCGCCTTTGCAGCCATGACGCTGCCCGCGGCCGAAGCCGTCACGGCAACGCCACTCTACCTGGACTACATGAGCGTGATCATGGTCCTCGCCGTCGGCATCGTCGGCAGCCTAATCTGCGTGTATGCCCTGGGCTACATGAAGGACTTCCAGGCCCATGACGAGCACGAGGCCGCGCTGCGCGGGCAGACCGCGCCCGACCGTCGCCCGCAGTTCCTGGCGCTCATGTTCCTGTTCCTCTCGGCCATGTTCGTCATCGTGACGAGCGACAACCTTGAGTGGCTGTTCTGCGGCTGGGAAATCACCACCGTGTGTTCGTTCCTTATGATTGGCTACACGCGTACGCCCGAAGCCATCAAGAACGCCTTTACCCAAATCATCCTCAACATGCTGGGCGGCATCGCGTTTTTGGCCGGACTCATGTACCTGCACGTTAACGGCATGCCGCTGACCATCTCGGGCATGATCGAGCTTTCCGGCACCGGAACCGCGCAGTCCGCGCTGCTGGTGATGCCGGTCATCCTGTTGTCGCTCGCCGCACTCACCAAGGCCGCGCAGATGCCGTTCCACACTTGGCTGTTGGGTGCCATGGTTGCCCCCACGCCCACGAGCGCCCTGCTGCACTCGTCAACCATGGTCAAAGCCGGCGTGTTCCTGATGGTCAAGCTCAGCCCGCTCTATGCCATCTATCCCGTGACTGGCTTTATGGTCACGAGTGTGGGTGCCATCACGTTTTTGCTCGCTGCCCTCATGGCCATCTCGCAGAGCAACGCCAAACGCGTGCTCGCGTACTCCACCATTTCCAACTTGGGCCTTATCAGCGCCTGCCTGGGCGTCGGCGCGCCCGAGGCCGTGTGGGCCGCGATCTTCCTGATCCTGTTCCATACGGTGGCAAAGTCGCTGCTGTTCCTGTGCGTGGGCACGGCCGAGCATCATACCGGCAGCCGCAATATCGAGGACATGGACGGTATGTTCAGCCGCATGCCGCACCTGACGCGCCTGATGATGCTGGGCATTATGGGCATGTTCGTGGCACCGTTTGGCATGCTCGTGTCCAAGTGGGGCGCCCTGGTGGCGTTTGCCCAGACCGGCAACGTGCTCATGATCATGGTGCTTGCCTTTGGCTCGGCCGCGACGTTCTTCTTCTGGGGCAAGTGGCTTGCCAAGCTTTCGGGCGTCGACCCCACGGCTCAAAACGTTGAGGTCAATGTCCATAAGACCGAATGGATGGCGCTCAACACCATCGCCGCGCTGCTGATTCTGTGCTGCGTGGCGTTTCCGGTTATCTCGAGCGGTCTGGTGTCGCCTTACTTGGCCATGGTGTTTGGTCGCGTGCCGTACGTTATTGGCAAGGATGCCATGTATCTGATGGTGGTTATCGTGGCTTTTATCGCCGTGGTGCTGCTGACTTCATTCCGCGTGAGCAATAAGCCGCACGTCAACGTGTACCTTTCGGGTGTGGGGACCGACAAATATCGCCATTTCCGTGGCTCGATGGGACACGAGGTGAAGGCCGAAAAGCGCAATTGGTACTCGGTGGACGCCCTTGGCGAGAAGCGTATTGGTCCCGCGGGTAGCGTCGTGTGCTGCAGCATTATCTTGTTTGCGCTGCTGTGTTGCGCGTGGATTGGGCCCGAGAGACTTGCCATGAGCGCGCCCTCGGTGTTGCGCGGTAAGTACTTTGAAGGTTCGGGCGTCGTGGGCATCTTTATGGGCACCGTGGCGTTTGCCTTGCTGGCGCCGCTTGTGGGCGGCCTGATCGACGGCCTTGACCGCAAGCTTTCGGCCCGCATGCAGGGCCGTGTGGGCCCGCGCCTGCTGCAACCGTTCTACGACGTTGCCAAGCTGCTGCGCAAGGCTCCTGCCAGCGTAAACACCATGGACGATACCTATATGGCATGCGCGCTCATCTTTACCGTCGTGGGCGGCGGCATCTTTGTGTCGGGTTCTAACACGCTACTGTGCGCTTTTATGGTGACGCTCGCCGCGATCTTTGTGGTGCTGGCGTCCGCCTCGACGCAAAGCCCGTTTGCGCAGGTCGGCGCCGATCGCGAGTTGCTGCAGGTTATGAGCTACGAGCCCGCCGTTCTGCTGATGAGCGTGGGCCTGTACCTTGCCACCGACAGCTTCGATTCCATCGCCGTGACGGGGCAGTCGGCCCCCATCATCGTGTACAGCGCGCCCATTTTCCTCGCGCTGCTCGCGGTGCTTACCATCAAGCTGCGCAAGTCGCCGTTTGACCTTTCGTACTCGCATCACGCGCATCAGGAGATTGTCCAGGGCGTCGCCACCGAGATGAGCGGCGGCACGCTGGCCAAGATGACCCTTATGCACTGGTGCGAGACCGTGCTGTTTTTGATGTGGGTGGGCATGTTCTTTGTTTGGGACAACCCGGTGAGCTGGGTCGTCGCCCTGGTCGTGATGGTCGCGACGTATTTTGTCGAGGTGCTGATCGACAACACCTTCGCGCGCAGCACCTGGCGCAGCTGCTTTAAGCTCGGCTGGGGCGTGGCGCTGGTGTTTGGCCTGCTCAACCTTATGCCCATCCTCGTCGACGTGTTTATTTAGGAGGCGGCATCCATGGATCATAAAATGTCGCGCTCACCGTGGGTTATTCATTACGACGGCTCGAGCTGCAACGGATGCGATATCGAGGTGCTGGCCTCGCTTACCCCACTGTTCGATGCGGAGCGCTTTGGCGTGGTCAACACCGGCAACCCCAAGCATGCGGACATCTTTTTGGTGACGGGGTCGGTCAATGCCCAGAACCTGCCCGTCGTGCGTCAGATTTACAACCAGATGCTCGAGCCCAAGTGCGTGGTGGCGTGCGGCATCTGCGCGTGCTCGGGCGGCGTGTTCCGCGATGCCTACAACGTGATCGGCGGCGTGGACCGCGCGATTCCCGTGGACGTGTACGCGCCCGGGTGCGCCATTCGCCCCGAGACGGTGATCGATGCCATCGTGGAGGCGTGCGGCATCTTGGACCAGAAGGAGGCCGTGATGCGCGCCGGCGGCGATCCGCTCACCGTGGGCGGCGCCGCCACCTGGGACGGTGGCGTTGAGCTGGGCGAGGACGGGTTTGTGGCCGCGGCTGAGGCCGGCGACGCGCCCGCCGCTGGCGACGCACCTGCTGGGACGCCCGCCGCGTCCGTCGCTGCAAAGGAGGCCGAGTAATGCAAGAGGCAATCTATACCATCGTTGGGATCGACGAGCTCCTGTCGCATGTCCAGGCGCTTAAGGGCGTCGGTGCGCGCTTTGTGCAAATGCACGCCGAGCGTAACGTCGACGACGGCTCGTATCGCTTGGTCTATACGTTTATCAACGTTCACGCTGCTCAGGAACATATTGCGCAGGACGGCAGCTATGCGATCGAGAATCTGGTGGTTGAGGGCATCGACCAGTACCAGGAGATTCCGTCCATCAGCTCGTATTACCCCGCGGTGTTCCCATTTGAAAATGAGGCCCACGACCTGTTTGGTCTTGCCATTACCGATATGCAGATCGACTTTAAGGGCTTTTTCTACCAGGTTTCGACTGCCGAGCCCATGAGCGTTATCACGCCCGAGGTGAAGGCCGCGCGCGAGAAGGCCATGAAGGTCCGCGCGGCTGCCGAGGCCAAGGCGCGCAAGGCC
>URNQ01000042.1 GCA_900549245.1 uncultured Collinsella sp. | reverse complement strand
TTCGCCGGTGAGGGCATGGACGGGGCAAGGGTCGCCGCCCCCGCCGCACAAGATGCAGCCGTCGGTCACATGAGCGCAGCGGTTGGGGCGCTCGCCCTCCACCACAATGCCACCCGAGGCACAGGCGCGAACGCAGCGGCCACAGCCCACGCACGCCTCGCTATCGATTATCAGTCCGCTCATCTATGCCATCCCCTCGATAATCTTGGCAAGCTTTGCCGCCTGCTCGACCGGTGCGCCCTCGATGGCCTCACACGTTTGGTCGCGGTCGGGCACAAACGAGCGCACGACCTGTGTTGGCGAGCCGGCAAGGCCGCAGCGCGCGGGGTCGGCGTTCACATCGGCAGCGTTGACCACGCGCACGTCCGCCTCCTCGGCCGCACGAATGCCGGCAATGCTCGGCATACGCAGTTGGCCAATCTCCTTGGCAGTCGTCATCGCGCACGGCATCTCCAGATACACCGTCTCCTCGCCGGCATCGCAGCCGTGAACAAGCGCCAGTGAACCACAGGTCGTAAAGCCCGCGCTCTGCACGCAGCTCACGTCGGTCACGCAGGGAATCTCAAAGGCACCGGCAAGCTCGGGACCGATCTGGGCCGTATCGCCGTCCACAGCCATCTTGCCGCAGATGAGCAGGTCGAAGTCCTCGTCGAGCGCCTCGATGCCGCATTTGAGAGCATAGGTGGTCGCCAACGTGTCCGCGCCCGCAAAAGCACGGTCGGTGAGCAGCAATGCATCGTCGGCGCCGCGGGCAATGCAGTCGCGCAGCAGCGATTCGGTTGCAGGGATACCCATCGACACCACCGTCACGCGTACATCCATGTCAAAGCCGATGAAGTCATCCTTGAGCGCCAGCGCGCATTCGAGGGCGCTTGCATCGAAGGGATTGATGACCGCCTGCTTGCCATCGCGCACAATGGTATTGGTCTTGGAGTCCATCTTGACCTCGGTGCTTCCCGGCACCGCCTTGACGCACACCACCATATGGAAATCGCTCATCTTCACGCGCCCCCTTTCTGGACGAGTTCATCCAAGAGCTTCTCCGAAAACAGATTGCCACGGCCCAGCTGCCCGCAAGGATCGAGCTGCAGCTTAAGTCGAGCCGATTCGACCATGGCCTCGTGGCCGTACATCGTCTCCAAAAAGCCCGCCTTGATCTTGCCGACGCCGTGCTCGGCAGAGACGGCACCGCCCATAGCCGTTACCTCCGCAGCCCACTGGGCAAACAGCTCGCCACCGGCGCGATAGTCCCGTGTATCGCGCGGCAGGATATTCACATGCAGATGGTTGTTGCCGATATGTCCCCAGGCGGCAGACTCAAGCCCGCTTTCGGCCAGCGTGCGGCGATAGAGGGCAACGACATCGGCCAGGCGCGCATTGGGCACCGACATATCCGATCCCAGTTTGGTAATGGTGGGGTCCGTGCGGCGACGCTCGTCGATGAGCATGTTGACGCTCTCGGGAACGGCGTGGCGGAAGAACCGCTGACATTCGCGATCGACCTCGGTGCGCGCAACCCAGGTCGCGTCGTCGCGGCCGCCCGCAAGCTCCAAAACCCATCCCAAGTGGTACAGCTCCTCGGTCGCCTGCGCCTCGTCGTCGCAGTCGAGCTCCACATAGACACAGACCTTTGCCTCATCGTCGAGTGCCGGCAGCGAGGCAAACGCGGTCGACTGCTCGCGCTGGCGGCGAAGGATATCCAAGGCGCCGGCATCGAAATACTCGATAGCGGCGGCATGGGACAGCACGGGGCGCACGGAATCGGTAAAGGACACCGCCTTGTCCTCGCTGTCGAAAAAGCAGCTCACACCCCATACGACCGAAGGTGCCGCCTGCAAGGCGATCTCAAGCTCGGTAATGACGCCGAGCGTGCCGCACGCACCGATAAAAAGATCGATGGCGTCCATATCGTCCGAAACGAAATAACCCGACGCGTTTTTGGTCTTGGGCATGGTATAGCCGGGAAGATCCAGCTCGAGCGCGCGGCCCCCTGCCGTCACGAGCGACAAGTGGCGTGCGTCAGCGCGCGCCTGGCCTCGATGAAGCTCGAGCAGGTCGCCATCCGCCAATGCCACGTGAAGCCCCGTAACGTGCGGACGCATGGGGCCATAGGCGTAGCTGCGGGCACCGGAGGCATTGCACGCCGCCATGCCGCCCAGGCAGGCAGATGCCTCGGTGGGATCGGTGGGAAAGAACTGCTCGGGAGCTGCCTGGAACTCCTCATAGGCCTCAAGCGATGCCTGATCCCAGCCAGCGGTCGGCAATGCCTTCTTGCCCAGCTGCTTGCGCAACTCCGAAAGCACGACGCCCGGCTCCACGCGCAGCAGAAAACGGCCTTGCTCGTCGCGACGAAGACCCAGGTAGCGATTCATACGAGAAGTGTTGAGGATATGTCCGCCGTGGGGCACGGCACCGGCAGCCAGACCGGTCCGGGCGCCCTGAACCGTCACCGGGACACGCTCGACATGGAGCTTTTTCAAAATAGCGCGAACCTCGTCCTCCGTTGTCGGAAACGAGATGCTCGATGCCTCGCCCGATGCGCGAGATTCATCGCGACCATATTCTTCGAACTCGTCGCTGAAGGGTTTGATGGCTGCAGACACGCGAACTCCCCCTTTAGTTAGCTACAGTGTTTGCAGGGAGATGTTACCGCATCGTTTCGTCGACGTGACTGAGACCGTCTCCATAATTGGCGAATTTTACGTTTGTGCAATTCGGCGAACGGCGACGTTTTCTCGGCAGGCGCTCTATTTAACGCGCTCCCTTCCATCGCAGCCACGCGCACAATTGGCGCTCGAAAAAACTTGAGATAATTTTTAGCGTCTCTCACCTGCGGCGATGTAAACCCGTCAAGCATTTGGTCAGAAATTGGTCAAGTTGTGGCTGATACGGTCGGCATCGACAGCCAAAACCAATAGAAGGTTTGGCCCAAAAGCAGGGAGGTTCCCATGGCATATTACTGGCCCCAGTACGGCATCGCCATCGAAGTTGATGACGACCCCTATCTTCTGCCCTTCGACGAGGAGGCGTTTCCCGATGCGGCCGTCTATCACGTCACCACCGACGTGATCTGCGATCCCGAATCGTTTTCGGCACTCGCCCACCATATCGCCCACATCCACGACATCAAACTCGACCCAAACTTCGACGAGCTCATCTACTCGCGACGCCTCATGCTCCACATGCTCTTTGGCGCCGATCCGTCCACGTTCGCGCGCGTCTATACCACTAAGGATGCCGCATGAACGCACGGAAGCGGTCGAGCCCCCTGGGGTCAAAACATCGAAAAAGGCTCGGCGTCATCTGCCTGGCCATCGTCTGCGCCCTTATCGCCGTCGGCCTTTACGCCTGGCAGTCAAAGCCTGTCGCCGAGACGGGTGCCTCGGTCACAGCGGCAGAGGGTAAGTCGCGCCAGGAAATCCAGGACGAGCTCGATGCCATCGTCCGCGACAACATGATGACGATCTCGGTCGCACCGGTCGCCCAGCTACAAAAAGGCGGCAAGCTGCGCGTCAACGTGCAAAACGTCCAGGATAACAAGTTTCCCCAGCGTTTCCGCGTGATCCAAAACGACGAGACCATCTATGAGTCGGGCGTGGTCGAGACTGGCAAGACCGTCGAGACCTGCCCCGCAGGCGACATCAAAGAAGGCGAAGCGTATATCGAGATCCAAGCACTCGACGCCAAGACCTACGACGCCCATGGCAATCCCACGCGTGTCAAGGTGCGAGTTGCGCAGACCGAAGACTAGATCTGCCACCTGTTGCGAAAACGCGCACCCACGCCGCTTTCGTCTAACCATCACGGAAATGGTCCGTGACGAACAGAAAGGAACGATTATGGACATCACCAGGAACCTGAACGGAGCCAGGGCACTTGTCGTGGGCGCAGGACTGGCACTCGCACTTGCAATGGGTGCCGCGCCGACCCCCGCCCTGGCGGAAGGACGCGTTGGAACCACCGACGTGACTATCAGGACCCAAATCGACAACATCAAGTTCGCGACTCCGACCGTCATCCCATTTGTCGCCAAGGCTGATGGCACGCTTCAGGGCCCTTCCGAGAATACAACCACCATCGACAATCTTTCGGCCTATGGCATCCACGTTACCAACATGAAGATCGGCGCCAAGAACTCCTGGAGCATCGTCGCCGACGCCAAGACGGGAACTGCCCAGAACTCCATCGATTTTAAGGTTGGCCCGGACAAGGCACTCCAAGACGCTCATGCCGCGACGCAGGAAGCGGGCCTCGACCTTTCCAAAAATGCATCCTTCGACATGGGTTATCAGGGCATCGCCGATGGTACGGACAAGATTAAGCTCAAGACGAGCGGCAATGTCGCCCGCGTCACGCGAGACATCTTCCACGTGACCGGCGACGGCGACCAGGTCGCAAGCATTACGTGGACGGTCGAGCCCGGTGCGCACACGGCCTAAGGCGATGGTCCTTGCCGTCATCATCGGCGTTGTAACGTTTGCCCCGATTGCCGCCTTTGCCCAACAAGAGCAGGCGCAAGCTGCCACGCAGGTGACTGTCGATCTGTCGGAGCTCGAACGCAATGGCCAACATGAGCCCCTAGCGCAAACGGGCGACACGCGACAGCTCCTGGCAGCAGGAATCGCCGCGGCAGGCGCAAGCGCCATCGGCCTTGGCCTGCACATCAAACGCAGCCAGTAGCCACACAAATCGAGACCGTCCAGAACAGGTAAGGAGAACCCATGGCATCAAAGAACCTTTTGCCCGTTGCCGCGCTCTGCAGTGCGCTTGCCACCGGCATGCCCATCGCCGCTCTAGCGACACCCGCCGTGGACGTCCCTTTACCTGCCGCCAACTATCTGGCCACAAACCAGATGAGCGCCATCGCGTGCCAACGCTTCTCCCTTGCGCAGGCAAGCATTTCGACCTCGGGGTGCCTCCGTCGCCGCACGAACAGCTCGATAGTCGTGGATACCGAGCACTCGAGCACAGTGGACGGCCCCCTAACGGGATGCGTTATCTGCACATGGCGTGCAGCTGCAACTGATGCCGATGGCGATTCCTGCGACGTGGAGCTGTGCCTCGACATCACCCTGTCCGATGACTCGGCGGACGGGGCAACAGTCGCCTTCGACAGCACGTTTTTCGAAGACGGAGGAGGTGTATGCCTGGGCTGCGTCCCCTCGAGCGCCGATGGCACGCAGCCCGCTATCTCATTCACTGCATCGTTGAAAATGACCAAGGCGGGCACCGACGCTACAGCAAATGGCGAAAACCCTCTGATGTTCTACGCGAGCGGCACAGAAAGCCAAGAGATTCGGGGCAAACAGCGGACCGGATCGCTCAGCCTAACGCGAGGGGCAGATCCCGGTCCTGTCGATATCAGTACCCAAACGCAAGATGTGCATCACATCCTTGTCGATCCGGCGCTCCTCGAGATGGAATGGAGCGGAGTAGGAGCGGTCGGACTCGCCCCCTCGACAGGTGACATCGCAAGCGACTCCAGCGAGAGCAGCGGTGAAATAGTGCCTGGGGACAATGGCACACCAGGCGACATAACACCGCCATCGAGCGGTCCTTCAGCCACTTTCAGCGAGCCAAGCGAAACAGCCGCCGCAGTGGGCGGCACGCAAGCTGGCGAAAACTTGGGGTATCCCATGCCGGCAGACATCGACGAGGGCAATTGTTGCATGATGGTCGCGCTCGACCGCACGGAAACCGTCGACGCCGCGAGCATTGAGGTCACCGCCGTCGATAAGCCCGTCCGCAAAGCAGCCATTATCGCATTCCCTAAAACCGTCGAAGTTGTTTTTCTGCCATCGGGCGAGGTCGTAGCCCCCACCTTGCTCACCTTGCTTGGGGCAAAGGGTACGGCCAACCAAATCGACAACCTCACGGTCGCCGACCCTGCGACCACCGCAAAACTGCACCTGTATGCCGTAACCTCGGACGGAGGCAAAACCGAGGAATTCGACGGTGAAAGCCTTCTGAATAACCGGATACTCCATAAAATGGAAGACGTCTCGTATCAAATGGAGCTCGTGGGATTTGACCGAGCCCGAGATGCCAATATCATCGCCGCGGCCATTGAGTCCCCGCAGCGACTCATGACGCTGTGCTTCGATTACAGCCCCTATGTCGTGATGGGAGGCTGATGCTTGGGCACCAAATGCCGTCATTAATACCACTTATATAACGTATAGGATGAGGCATGACGCACCCTGCAGCCCGTTCTGCTACGATTGCCAGGTTGGCATCAATATGGGAGGGTTCATGCCGGGTTTGGGAACGGTCATCAACGTCGCACTTTTGATTGCGGGCGGACTGCTGGGCCTTATAGGCGGACGCTTTATCACACCCCGCATCCAAGACACGCTCATGAAGGCGTCGGGGCTGTGCGTTTTGTTTATCGGACTGGGCGGCACCATGCAAAAGATGCTCGTCATTGACGGGAAAGCGCTGGAGACCACCGGCACCACCATGCTCATCGTCTCGTTTGCCCTCGGCTCGCTCATCGGCGAGGCCATTAACCTGGAAGCCGGCATCGAAAACCTGGGCGAATGGCTCAAGCGCAAAACCGGCAGCGAGGGAGACAACGAGTTCACCAATGCCTTTGTCTCGACATCGCTGACCGTCTGCATCGGTGCCATGGCTATCGTGGGATCAATCCAAGACGGTCTGCTCGGCGACTGGTCCACACTCGCCCTCAAGGGTGCGCTAGACTGCATCATCGTCTGCACCATGACGGCTTCGCTCGGCCGCGGCTGCATCTTCTCCGCCCTGCCCGTTGCCGCATTCCAGGGAACGATTACGCTGTTTGCCGGCGCGCTCTCCCCCATCATGACCGCCGCCGCCCTCGACAGTCTATCGCTCGTGGGCTCTATACTCATCTTCTGCGTCGGCGTCAACCTCATCCGTCCTCAGACCTTCCGCACGGCCAATATGCTCCCCTCCGTTGTCATAGCCGTCATCTACGCCCTCCTGTTCTAAATCTATCTACGTAGCGGTATCTCGAACACCTGTTTGATGCTGTGCTATGATATGAGGTCACCGAAGCTGCGTTGGGAGAGGAGAGACGGTGGCCGACCAGGACATCAAGATGCTCATCGAGCGCATTATGGCCGAAGCTCGGACCCATCAGTCTGCTCGCTTCTCAAACGAAGTCTATGCTGACGAGCCGATTCTCAAAACCGGTCGTCAGATGCAGAATTTCCTTCCCGACCAGTACCGCAAGATGCGCGAGATATCGCGCTGGCAGGATGACCCCAAAGGCGGCGCGGGTCGCTGGCTGTCGGAGGCGGAGCTCTTTTACCGCCAAGGCCTGCTGATGGCCGACTTTGAAGACGACTGCCCCTACAACGGCACATTCAAGTCGTACTTTCCCACCTACAACGCCATGAGCGATCGGCAACTGCGCGGCTATTTTACCTGGCGTGCCCAAGTGCGCCGCGGAACCGTCGAGGAAACGTCTACGTCCTTTGCCTTCCTGTATCTCTATGAGCTGATCTGTGGCATTGGCGTAGATGACCCACTCGATGGTTTTAACAAAATCAAGGCCTTTTGGGATGCCTACCGCGCCTTCGAGCCCGGCATCGACCGGTTTGCACGCGTGTGGCTGCAGGACTACGCCGTGTTCCACGGACTCGACCCCAAGCTGCTTCGCGACTCTGAAACCGTCATGTTCGACAACGCCCTCATCGAGCTGCGCCGCGCGGCTCGAGACCTTGCACCTACACCGACGCCGTCGGCCCAAGTCCCCAAGCGTCGCAAAACCTCCGAGCCCACGCTCCCCCTTCCGCCCGACGAGGCAGGCGAGGAGCGACTCATGACCGCTATAAACGCCCTCTCCACGTACAACCTGAATAACTCACGGCTCGACCGTTCCCACCATCGCGACCTACGACACGCGGCATGCGCCGTGTATGTCCGTATGGCGCGCTACTATGACACGCACCGAAAGACCGGCATCGTAGCGAGCTTGTTTGGGGAGGAGACGGCCATGCCCTACACCATGTTTGCCTCGGCCGTGTTCTTTGCGCCCGAGCGCCACGAGGACTGCGAATATCGCCTGGACCCCATTCACATCTACCGCTGCCAAAATGGCTTTTGGGAATGCATGCGTATCCACGGCAGCAGACAAAAAAGCAGTAAGCTCGGTGAGATGATGCGCGCCTGCGACCAACGCCTACGCCTGGCCCTAGACCCCACCCACCCCCTGAAGGAGGAGAAGGTCCCCAAATATCTGGCCAAGATCATCGATGACGAGATCGTGGCATGGCTTTCGTGGGATGCCGCACACCAGCCCATAAAGATCGATATCGATCTGAGCCAGCTGGGACACATTCGGAGCGCCGCCGCGCAAACGCGCGAAGCGCTTTTGATCGATGAGGAGCGCGAGGACGATGTGCCTGCGGAAGCCGAGGCGACGTTTATCGAGCAACCGAACACCGAGTCTGCGCCCGGCATGACTGCCGAACCTGGCGAGATGACCATACGGCATGACGAACCCGACGAGCCGACTGTCTCCACCGAAGAGTTTGGCGTCGTGGCACCGCTCCTTGTGTCTGCGCCCGCGCCCACTGATGCCGCGACCGAACTCGCAGCCGCCTATCTGCACGCACTACTCGAGCAGAACGCGGCACAGGCGACATCGGCAGTGGAGAGGTCGGGCCAGAGCGAGGACATGCTCGTCGACAGCATCAACGAGGCGCTCTTTGACCTGGTGGGTGACACCGTTATCGAGTTTGGAGCGGCAGGACCGCACATTATCGAGGATTACGAAGCAGACGTGAGAGGATACCTAGACCATGAGTGATACCGCACCCGCAGCGCCCCGCGTGCCCAAGCGCGTCGCTGCCGTCATTCTCAACTCGCTCAAGGGCGGCGTGGTCCCGCGCATCGGCCTTCCCTACATCACCGTAGGGCGCGAGGTCGAGATCCGCGCCCTACTCACCGACCTGAGCCTCATCGCCGACGGCGGCGCGAGCTTCCGCTTTCTAGTCGGTCGTTACGGCGCCGGCAAGAGCTTTTTGCTCCAGACCATCCGCACGCACGCCATGGGTGAGGGATTCGTTGGCGCCGATGCCGACCTATCCCCCGAGCGCCGCCTGCAGGGCGGCCAGGGACAGGGCCTTGCCACCTACCGCGAGCTCATCCGCAACATATCGACTAAAACGCGCCCCGAGGGCGGTGCGCTCAACCTTATCCTTGATCGCTGGGTCGCCTCATGCGCCGATGCCGACGAGTCTGCCGTCAATGCCCAACTGGCCCCGCTCGAGGAAATGGTCCACGGCTTTGACTTCGCCCGCATGCTCCGCCGCTACCGCGCGGCCGTATCCGAGGGCGACGAAGAAGCTATGAGCCGCGTGACCAAATGGATTCGCGGCGAGTACCGCACCAAGAGTGAGGCACGCGCCGAGCTGGGCTCCTCGACCATCATCAGCGATGACGACTGGTACGACTACGTTAAGCTCATTGCGCGCTTTTTGGTCTGCAGCGGCTACAAGGGAATGCTGGTGCTCATCGACGAGCTCGTGAATCTGTATAAGATTCCCAACGCCATCACGCGCCAATACAACTACGAAAAGATCCTGACCATGTACAACGACACGCTCCAGGGCAAGGCGCAGTACCTGGGCATGATCATGGGCGGCACGCCAACCTCCATCGAAGACCGGCGCCGCGGCGTGTTCTCCTACGAGGCCCTGCGCAGCCGACTCGCTCAAGGCCGCTTTGCGCGCGAGGACCTTAAGGACATGCTCGCGCCCATCATCCGCCTGCAGCCACTCACCTATGAGGAGCTGCTGGTGCTCATCGAAAAACTCATGCAGATCCATGCCGGCTACTTTGGCTGGACGCCCACGCTTACCGAGAACGACTTGGTGGACTTCCTCAAGATCGAGTTCGGTCGCGTGGGAGCCGACACGCACTTGACACCGCGTGAGGTCATCCGCGACTTTATCGAGCTGCTCGATATCCTGTGTCAGAACCCCGATGCAAATGTGGCCGAGCTGCTGCAAAGCGTTGGCGGCGACGCGCTGGCGCCGGCAGCCGCAACAGACGACACCGGCACTGCAGGCGGCGGCCGCAACCTCGCCGGATTCGCACATTATCCCTGCCAAAAAGGGACAGGTTTATTTTGGCAGGTTTTATCTGGGCAAACGCTGAGGCAGTAATGCAGCAAACCATTGCCAGCCACGTTAAGAGGTTCGTATTTGAGAGGAGGCCCCGTGAACGCCTTTGACCGATATGCTCCGTTTATCCAAGACTTTATCTACTCCCACGATTGGGAGAGCCTGCGCTCTATCCAGGTTGCAGCAGCTGATGCCATCTTTAACACGCAAGATAATGTGCTCCTGACGGCATCCACAGCTTCCGGCAAAACCGAGGCAGCCTTCTTTCCCATCCTGACCGAGTTTTGGGAGAACCCGCCCGCAAGCGTGGGCGCCCTCTACATCGGCCCCCTCAAAGCGCTCATCAATGATCAGTTCGTCCGCCTCAACGACCTCTGCGAAGAGGCCGATATCCCTGTCTGGCACTGGCATGGCGATGTCTCGCAGTCGCACAAGGCTAAGCTCATCAAAAAACCGAGCGGCATCTTGCAGATTACGCCCGAGTCACTCGAAGCGCTCTTAATCCATAAGCACATGGCGATCCCGCGCATGTTTTGCGATCTGCGCTATGTGGTCATCGATGAGGTCCACTCGCTCATGCGTGGCGACCGCGGCGGTCAGACGCTCTGCCTTATCGAGCGTGCGCTCGCA